>NZ_JBFBDY010000064.1:0-23401 GCF_040683475.1 Kitasatospora sp. NPDC093558
GACCGTGACGCGGCCGGACGGCGCGTCCGCGACGACGTCCGTGACGCCGGGCAGGGCCGACAGCCCGGCGCTGACCGTCCGCTCGCAGTGGCCGCAGCTCATGCCGTCGACGGTCAGGACGGTGGTGATGGTGGACATGCGGGGACCTCCGGAATCGGGAATCGGGTATCGGTCGGTGGGCGACACCGACTACGACACCCCAAACCGCGCCCGCACCCCAGGGACACGCCGCCCACATGGCCCCATCGAGTGGTTCCGGGAACCGAACACCCCTCCCAGCCGACTGGCCCCGCTGCCGCCTCCGGACCCGTACCCTCGACAGCGGTTCCGTTCGGGCTGTCCGTTCGGGCTGTCCGTTCGAGCTGTCTGGAGGTGCAGTGGCGATCGTCATCCGGTCCTTCCGGGCCGACGACGCTCCGCGGGTCGCGGAGATCGTGCGGCGCTGTCTGCGGGAGGTGAACAGCGCGGACTATCCGGCGGACGTCGTCGACCGGATGTGTGAGCACTTCACCGCGCGGCGCTTCGTCGAGCTGTCGGCCGAGCGCCGCATATACGTGGCGGAGGACGGCCGCGTCGTGGGAACGGTCTCGCGGGACGGCAACCAGGTGTACAGCATGTTCGTCGATCCGGACGTGGCCGGGCGCGGGATCGGCCGTCTGCTCATGGACCACGTCGAGGCGCTGGCGGCGGCCGAGGGGCACTCGCACATGGAGGCCGGGGCGAGCATCACCGCGCACCGGTTCTACCTGCGGCGGGGGTACGACGACGTCCGGGAGAACGACTCCGGGTTCGGCCTCACCTACCTCGTCCGCAAGCCCCTGCAGCCGTCCGCCGGCTGAGCCGGAGAGCCGGGGACCTCACGCCGCCCCGCGCAGGATGTCCTCGCCGTCGCGGCCCCGCAGGGCGAGTGCGGCCGGCAGGACGGCCGCGGTGAGGGCGATGGCCGCGCAGGCGGCGGCGAGCGTGCCCATCGCCTCCCACGGGACGACGGCGGGCGTCGGGCCGACGAGGCGGGTGAGGGCCGCCCAGGAGCCGCCGACGCCGTCCGCGCGGCCGTGGCCGCCACCGGCGGCGCGAGTGATCCAAGTCCACCATCCGGGACGGCCCCGGCTCAATGGGCGTGGGTCCAGTCCTGGGGGTGTAGCCGGCTACACCCCCAGGACTCGCCTTCGGGCTACCTGCGCGGTACCGGGATCGAGGTCACCAGCTGCTGCTGGAGGTGGTTCGGGTTGGTGCCGTCGTCGTAGGTGCTGACGGAGGTCGTGTAGTCGTTCGTGCCGGAGACGGTGTTGCCGAAGTAGTCGCCGATGAACGTCGACGAGCCCTCGACCGGGGAGTCCAGCTGCGGGTCGAAGGTGTGGGCGCTCAGGCGGGTGTTGTGGCCGATCGGGTTCAGCGTCGGGTCGTAGAACTGGATGCTCGTGTTGACGCAGTAGTTGGCGGCGCCGTAGGGCACGACGCCCGGGCTCTTGGCGTTGACGGTGTCGAGCGCGAGCCCGGCCGCCGTCGCCTCGGGGGTGCCGGCCGACGGGCACGGGAGGCGGCGGTCGTAGAAGGCGACGCTGACGGTGCCGTCGGGGCCCGTCGTCAGGTTGGGCTGGAACTCGTCGACGGGCGCGGCGTTGTCGTTGACCCGGACCGGGGCCGACCAGGTCGCGCCGTCGTCGTAGGAGGCGGTCAGGAGGACGTTGACGACGCCCGTGCTGTAGTCCTCGTACGCCGAGTAGAGCGGGTAGTGGCCGTTCACCGGCTGCGCGCCGAGGGTGAACGTGTCCTCGATGCCGTCGCGGAACGTCGTGTTGGCGTACGAGCCGGGCGGCGCCGTGATGTTGCTCTGGACGGTCGAGACGGTGGACCACGTCCGCCCGCCGTCGTGCGAGGCGTCGAGGAAGATCGTGGTGCAGCAGAACTTGTGCGCCGGGTCGGAGTTGGTGAGCGTCGTGTACACCGTGCCGTCGGGGGCGACGTGCGGCAGCAGGTAGGTGGCGCCCTGCGGGGTGGCCGGCGGCTCGGGGAGCGCCTGCGGGGCGGACCAGTCGGTGTGGGTGCCGTCCTGGCGGGCGTCGGCGTAGGAGACGTACGGGACCGGGGTCTTGCTGTGGAAGTCCACCCACATCGCGTAAACGCGGTTCGGGTGGGGGCTGTTGGGGTTGGTGTCGATGGCGATCCACTGCTTGTCGGGGCCGTTGCCGATGCTGTCGTACGTCGCGACGTAGTCCGGCCGGCCGCCGTGCGTGGTGAGCCACTGGGTGGCGGTGGTCGCGCCGTGCGGGCGTACGGAGACGGAGATCGCCTGCGACGGGACGGCCGGGTTGGACTCCTGTGCGGTACCGGGGATGAAGTCGTGGGTGCCGTCGGGGTCGTAGACGAACTGGTAGGGCAGCAGCAGCGAGTAGTAGTTGCCCCACGAGTCGAAGGCGCCGACGGGGTCGGTGTTGTCGGTCCAGCCCTCGTAGCCGGGGATGTGGCCCTGGACCGGCCACGTGCGTCCGCCGTCGCGGGACTCGAAGAAGCCCAGCAGGTGGTTGTAACCCTCGGCGCTGACAACCCACTTGGAGGCGCCGATGAGGTGGTTCGGGTCGGTCGGGTCGACCCGCAGGTCCGACTCGGAGTGGCCCTTGACGAGCATCGGCGTGGCGGCCGGGTAGCCCGGGTTGCTGCCGACCTGGGTGGCGTACGGCCCGGCGGCTCCGGTGTCCTCGCCGGTGGTGGCGCCCGAGGCCGGGCAGGGCGTCATGCCGCTGTAGGCCCCGGCGGGGCCGCTGTTCACGGTGTACGGCACCTCGGGGCGGTAGCAGCTGGTCTGCCCGGCGGTGGCCAGGACGTTGGTCACGTGGGCGGCGGCCTGGCTTGCGGCGTAGGCGGCGTCGGTCTGGGTGCCTTGGGGAAGCGCCGGTCCCGTCGCAGCGGATGACGAGAACGGGGAGAGGAGGGACAGGCCCAGCAGGGCCGGCCCGAGCAGCAAGGCGAGTCTTCTGCGGTGCCGGATCTGGCTGCGGGCACGGGTACGGGTACGCAAAGGGAGGGCCTCCTACGGTCTGGGGCGAACCTGGGGCACTGCGTCCGGAATCGGCGGGTCGCCCGGGCCCCGGAACGGCGGCCCGGCGACTCGGCGTGATGACGGTAGGTGGCCGCGGCCACGCCAACAAGGTCGTCCGCGCGAACTTGACGCTCCGTTGACCGTGCGCCGGGGCTCCCTTTCCCCGGGCGGACGTCCTTGACCTTCCGCGAACGCCGAGGCGGGGGCCGCCCGTTGGCCCGTCACGGCGACCGAGCGTTCGGCCGGTACGGACCAAGGGCTCCCCCGCCCGTTGGTGGTGACGGTCAGTGGCCGCCGCGCGGAGGCTCGCAGCCGGTGCCGTCGGGGTAGCCCGCGAACGCCTCCGCGGAGGTGGTGGCGTTGCCCATCGTCCCCTCCAGGCAGAGGCCGGGCCCGGCCTCGACGAGGAAGCCGACGCCGGCCGGGCCGTTCTGGTACGTCCGCACCTTGGCGGCCTCGTACCCGAGCCCGGTGAGCGTGGTGCGGGCCGACTCCGGGGTGAAGTCGCCGCGCTTGCGCTGGGGTTCGAAGGCGCCCTGGATCCGCTTGACGGCCGCCAGTCCGTCACAACGGGGCTGGCCGTGGAGAGGGATGGGGATCTTGAAGCCGTTGTTCTCCGTCCACTTGTCGGGCGGACCGTCGGAGGTGGTGGCCGCTGCGGTGGGCGTCGGGCGCGGGCTCTCGCCGGGGCAGGGGAAGTCCGCCGGGACGGTGGGGACGGGCGGCCTGGTCGGGCTCACGGCGGCCGCTTTCGCCGTCGTGGTGCCTCCCACGTGTTCCGTCCCGCACCCCGTGACCAGCAGCGCCAGCCCCACCAGGGCCGGGAGCGCGAGCCGGCCGCCTGTCGTCTTGATCATGGTCATTCGACGATCATCCCCCGCGCCCCCGGGCCCTGTCATGAGTACGGCTACTCAGATCGCACGGATACGGAGGACCCGCATGACGCCGTACGCCGGCCCGGGACCACCCCGGACCGGCGCACGACGCGTCACGACCGCTCTACCACCGGTGCCACTTCACCTGGGCCCCCTGGTAGACGACGAGGTTGCTGTCATCCTGGATCTTCAGGTACGAGCCGGGGTTGCCGCCGGTGGATGTCGTCCAGAGCAGCGATCCGCCCGAGCCGTACAGCACGAGGTTGCCGTCGTTCTGCATGGCCAGGTGGTCGCCGCTGCCGACCGTGTTCCAGGTCTGCGCCACGCCTCCGTCCGGGGCGTACATCACGAGGTTGCCGTCGGCCTGCATGGCCAGCCGGTAGCCGCCCGGCGTGGCGATGGACTCGCCGCGGTAGAGGGTCTCCCCCGCCGCCAGCACCGGGTCGGGGCCCTGCGCGAGGCCGAGGTCCTTCCACGGGTAGGAGTCCTTGCCCGGCGTGTCGGTGGTGCCGGGCGCGACGTGCTGGGTCCACCACTGGGCGAGCCAGTTGTGCCCGTTGAAGAACACCGTCCGGTCCGGGGCGGCCTGGTCCGGGGTGTAGACGGCGTTGGCGTCCCAGTCCTTGGCCCTCGGCGCCCGGGGGCTGTCGTTGAGGTACCACAGCTGGTTGGTGTTGCCGGTGTCGCAGGCGGCGACGAGCGGCTGGGCCATGGCGCCCTCGTACGTCAGGCAGTGCGTGCCCTGCTGGTTGTGCAGGTACACCGTGCCGGTCCCGTCCGGTCCGGACGCCACCCACCACCGCTGGCTGGATCCGCCGGTGACGGCCCTCGCGTACACCTTCCACGTCGCCGGGTCCAGGTCGAGGGCGGCGTTGTCGGAGTTGGCCTTCAGCAGCTGCCAGCCGCCCTGGCCGTCGACGCTCGACGCCGTCCAGTCCCAGGAGTGGCCGTCATCGGCAAGCGGCCAGGTCTCGGCCGTGCCGGCGTTGGAGCCGGTGAGCAGCGCGCCGTTGGCGGCGGCGGACTGGATCCGGTAGCTGTTGCCGGCGCTCAGGGCGACGCTCGGCCGGCCGGCGAACATCGGTCCGCTCTGCGGCGGGTCCGGCACGGGCAGCACGCAGGTGCCGGTCGCGGCGGCCGGGGCCACCGTACTGACGCCCTGCCGGTTGTCACTGGTCAGGCCGTAGGTCTGGCCGCCCTGGGTGAGGGTGAAGTCGACCGGTCCGGTGATCGGCAGGTAGTACTTCAGCGGGATGTCCTTGGACGCGCCGCTGGGCAGGTCCTCGCACGCGCCGAGGCGGATCGTGACGCGGTGGAAGTCGCCCTTCAGCCCGCCGACGTTGCTGCCGGTGTGCCCGGGCGCGACGTTCTTGATCTCCTTCCAGTTGCCGTCCTTGACCAGCGCGGGCGCCGAGGTCGGGATGTCGAAGGCGATCTGCGCGTCGCCGCGCAGCGTGACGCCGCTGTTGTTGGTGATCCGCAGGGTCGGCTGGAGCGGCCACAGGTCCTTGACGGCCGTCGGGAAGGAGACCAGCTCGGCCTTCACGTCCGCGACTTGGTTCGGCAGTGTCACGCTCGACCCGGTCGCCCGGGTGTTGTCGTAGGCACCCTGGCCGCGCAGTTTCGAGTCGAGCAGGCTCGTCATGGTGTAGCCCGTCCCGCACTCGCCCTGGGCCGGGCAGGCGTAGTCGCCCGCCAGCTCCCAGATCATCACGCCGCCCGCGCCCTTGGCGCTCACGTAGTCGGCGACGGCGCCCACGCCCTGCTCGTCCTCGGTGGAGATGAACGTCTTCGTGGCGTCGTTCCACAGCCACGAGGACTTGAGGGTGTCGTCCCACTGCCGGGTGTAGCCGGTGGAGACGCTCTGGCCGCCGAGGCCGTACGCGGGCAGGTAGGAGGGCGTGATGCCGCGTTCGAGGTTCTTGGCGTGCCACATCGGGTTCGACCCCGCGCCGAGCTCGCTGCCGTCCGCATTGGTGTCGTGCCACAGGTTGTCGACGCCCGTCGCGCCGGCGCCGCAGGGCGAGGTGCCGCCTTGCGCGCCGGTGCCGGCCGGGCACTTCGACTGGTCCGGCATCGACGCCGCACCCCACAGGCCGTTGCCGACGCCGCCGGTCACTCCGCTCCAGCCGCGGGTGTAGTACGGCACACCGAGGTTGATCCGTCCGGCTTGCAGGGCGCCGCGGTAGTAGTGGTACGCCCAGTCGGTGTTGAAGTAGCCCTCCTGGCGATACTCGGGGTTCTTCGCGGTGTCGTAGATGCCGGCGGCGGCGAGCTCGCTGTCCCGGCCGTCGTCGTACAGGGGCGCGTTCGGGCCGACGTTGTTGTTCCAACTGCCGTGCAGGTCGTAAGACATGACGTTCGCGAAGTCCAGGTACTGGAGGGCGGCGAAGTTCTCCATGCCGCGCACCATGTAGCCGGAGCCGGAGCCGGCGGTCGTCAGCAGGTAGTACCGGCCGTCCGAGGCCGCGGCCCGGTCGAGCTTCTCGCGGATCGTCTTCATCAGCGCCGTGTAGCCGGCCGACAGGCCCGGGCGCCGGGTGTCCGACACCGGGCGGTCGCTCGGGTTGCCGGCCTGCGGGAGGGCGGTCGGGTACTCGTAGTCGATGTCCACGCCGTCGAAGGAGTACTGGCGGAGGAAGTCGACGACGGAGTCGGCGAAGGTGTTGATCCGGTCCTGGTTGACGCTGCCGTCGGTGTTGACGGTGAGGGCGTAGAAGCCGCTGGACTGCGCCCAACCACCCACGGAGATCAGGGTCTTGACGCGCGGGTGCTGCCGCTTGTAACGGGTGAGGAGGTTGAGCTCGCCCCGGTACGGGAGCGACTCGTCCATCTCGGCGCCCGGCACGCCCGGCCACGTCATGCCGACGTTGGGGTTGCTCGCGTCGGCCGGGTTGCCGACGGAGATGCGGTTCCCGTCGATCCAGGCGAACGCGTAGTTGACGTGGGTGACCTGGCCCCAGGGGATGCTGTTCGGGAGGTACATGTCCTGCCCGTTCTGCCCGGTGCGCCAGCTCGACTGGTAGCCGACGACACGGCGGGGGTGAGAGGAGCCCATGCGCTCGCGGCCCTGGTCGTCGTACGCGGTGCAGTACGGGGCGGAGACGCCCGCGGTCGGGGTCATGCCGTCGGGGCGGCAACGGGACTGGTCACCACCGGGGTTGGCGGCCCAGTGGTCGGCGGCGTCGGGGTCGGGCGGGGCGGTGGGGCCGGTGCGGGCCTGCATGTTCCCGCCGCGGAAGGAGTTCAGGACGGTCACCATCGCGGCCGCCATGACGGCGCTGAGGGTCATGGTGGGGGTCACGTAAGGCTGCCGCGCCCGGATCTTGTCCGAGATCTGGCTCCACTTCTTGATGTACGTGACGAACACGCCCGATGCCCGCCACGCTTTTCCGTCCCGCATCGCGAACGCGATGTTCTTGCGGACCAGACCGTTGCGGACCGCCTCGGAAAACGCCACGACCACGGTGGAGAGGGCGTTCTTGAGCGCGGAGCTCTCGTTGGCGGCCGCCAGGCTCGCCAGGACGTCGACCGCGCCCCGGAGCTCGTTCGCCCCGACGTCGATGTCGACGTCGGAGTGCCCCATTTCCCCGTAGCTGCCGGTGAACGCCAACCTGACCCTGTTCGTGGTCACGTCGGCCATGTAGGTCCCGAGGTTCACGTCGTTGAAGTAGTAGATCGTGTTCGAGGCGGCGTTGTAGAAGCCGGCGATGAAGAGGTCGCTCTTCTTGAAGATCAGCCTCACCGCGTCCTTGGCGGCGCCGCCGAACCCGAGGTCGCCGACACCGAAGTCCAGGAACCCGGCGTCGTTGGGCAGGGTCGCCCCCGGGTGCTTGTAGTGCACGTTGGACCCGTCCGGGCCGAACCCGTCGATGGCGACCCGGACGGCACCGTCGAGCGCCAGGAAGGCGCCGCGGATCAGGCCCGTCCGCTGGAGGTACTGCATGGAATAGCGCCGGTCCGGGGTCTGGTCCGCGGCCAGCGCCACGGTCGGCGCCAGCGCGGCGAACAGGGCGAGGGCGAGCAGCGCGGCCAGCGCGCGCAGGGGCCGCCTCATGCCCAGTACTCGTACGTCGCGCGGACGGTCCACTTCCAGGTGAAGTACACGATGGTGTACTTCTTGCCCTTCTGCAGGTCGAGGTCGTGCCTGCCCCAGGTGCTGGTGTCGGTGAGGAAGGTCGACCCCATCGAATCGCAGGAACCGCTGCGCGGGCAGGCCCAGTCCCAGACCTTGTACTTGCCGAGGTTGGCCTCGGTGGGCAGGTCACCCTCGTAGATCGCGATCCAGTCCGACGCGCCGTTCGGGTCGCGGTCGGCCGGTCCCGCCCAGTTCACCGAGATCCCGCGCACGGCGATCGTGGCGTCGCCGACCGAGGCCTGCCCGGCGGAGACGTCCAGGATCTCGTAGTCGGTGTTCACCGGCGGTTTGTCAGCCGCCCGTTCCGAGATCGTCCCCGGCCCGGAGCGGGACACCCGGGTCGGCGGCGGCGCGTCCTCGCCCGACGCGGGTGACATCTGAACCATGGTCGCCGCGAGCGCACTCACGAGGGCGACGGCGCCGACCGCGCGCCGCCACAGGCTTCTGGACATGACGATGCCTTTCGAGTTGTCGGGCCGGGAGGGCCACGGACCGGTGGCGGCAGTAGACCAACCCGGCGTCTACAAACGATCAACGACCGTCGTTGACGCACCGGATACGCACCCCCTGGATCAGTACGGGCTCGGCCGGTTGTCCTTCACCCAGCGCTCCTCGGCCTCGCTCCCGGTCGGCGGCGGGGCGATGCCGTCGATCATCCAGAGGTCCCGCGGCGTCTCGTCGATGTGGAACTCGCAGTACAGGCCGCGGTCCTTGGTGTGCGGCGCGAGCAGCGCGGCGAGCCTCTCCCCCGTCCGCCGACGCCGGTCCGGGTCGTCCATGTGCCGCGCGATGTGCTCGACGACGATGCGCACGGCGTCCGGGGTGGGCTCGCCGCCCACGTAGAACGAGTCGGCCGCGACCTCGTGGAACAGCGTCATCACGTAGAACGGCGGCAGCCCGAAGCCGGTGTAGAAGCCGGTGATGTCGTCGGCGAGCTCCTTCTTCTGCTGCGGGGTGTAGGTGCCGGGCGGGTGGTACACGTGCCAGAGCGGCATGGTTTCTCCTCCTGCTTCGATGTGGTGGACAGTCAGTTCCGGCCGAGGACGGCGAGCCCTTCCACCGGTCCGGACAGTGCGGCCTTGACCGCGCGGGTCGCGTCGTCGACGAGCACCTCGGCGTCGCCGCGCTCGACACCGTCGAGGACGATCCGGGCGACGTCGGCGGCCGCGATCTTCTCGACCGGGAGAGCGGCGACCATCTCGGTGTCCGCGAACCCCAGGTGCACGCCGACGACTTGAGTGCCCTGGGCGGCGAGCTCGATGCGCAGCGAGTTCGTCAGCGACCACAGGGCGGCCTTCGAGGCGCCGTACGCCCCCGCGCCGGCTCCCCAGGAGAGGAGCGAGTGCATGTCGACGACGGCTCCCCCGCCGCGCGCGGCGAGCACGGGCGCGAACGCCTGGGCGATGCGGAGCGGGCCGATCACGTTGGTCTCGAACGTGTCCCGGACGAGGTCCAGGTCGGCGGTGAGCAGCGGCGAGGAGTGCAGGACGCCGGCGTTGTTGAAGACGAGGTCGACGTCCCTGGCGTGCGCCACGAGGGCGGCGACGGAGGCGTCGTCGGTGACGTCCAGGGGGACGACCTCGATCCGCCCGTCCGGGCTCGGGACGGGCTTGCGGGCGGTGGCGTAGACCTTCTTCGCCCCGCGTCGGAGCAGTTCCTCGACGAGTGCCTTGCCGATGCCGCGCCGGCCTCCGGTGACCAGCGCGACAGAGCCTTCGATCACGGTCATGTGCCTTCTCCTCGCTTCGCTCTCGGATCAGGTTTAGATTATTACCATCATCTAAGTGGGCGCGGAAGTACGCTCTTCCACAGCCCCCCGGAAGAAGAAGGGACCGCCGACCATGCCCCGAGTGTCACGAGCCGAGGCGCAGCAGCACCGGCAGCAGGTGATCGACGAGACGTCCCGGCTGATCCGGGAGAAGGGCGCGGGCCAGGTCACCGTCCCGGAGGCCATGGCCGCCGCCGGCCTCACGCACGGCGGCTTCTACCGCCACTTCTCGTCGAAGGACGATCTCGTCGCCCAGGCCCTCGGGACCGCATTCGGCGAGCGGCGCGAGGCCATGGACCGGCTCGCCGGGGAGGGCCCGTCCCCTCGCGCCGAGTTCGTGGCGCGCTACCTGTCGACGGTCCACCGCGACAACCCCGGCGGCGGCTGCCCGGCCGCCACCCTCGGCGCCGAGGCGGCCCGCGCCGAACCCGGCAGCGCGGTCCGCACGGCGTTCACGACCGGCCTGCGCGGCCTCGTCGACGGCCTGCAGCAGCTCGACGGCGACGACCGCGAGACGGCCCTGGCCGACCTGGCCACCCTGGTGGGCGCGATCCTCCTGGCCCGCGCGAGCGACGACGCCGAGCTATCCGAGGAGATCCTCACCGCCACCCGCAACCACCTGACCACCCCGACGGCATAGGAAGTCGGCGGGGCCGACTTCTCGTGCCGCTCCACAGCACGGCCGGCGCTGTGCCCGCATCCGTTCACCGGGTCGGTGATCCCTGACCTCGGGAGCCGAACTTCCGGATCGCAGGTCGTCCACCCCAGAACAGTTCACCCCGCCTCTTCCTCGCTCGGCAGCCCGGCCCGTCCCCCTGCGCAGGAAGTCGGCCCCGCCGACTTCTCGCGCCGACAACCACGCCGACAACTACGCCCCGCCCACCGAACCGCACCGCACCGCACGAAAAGTCGGTCCGGCCGACTTCTCGCGCACGTGTCGGCGGCGAATGGGGCGGAGGGTCTCCGGTTCCGCGGGAAGGGCTCCTGATGCACCCGAGCGTCGCGAGGCCGATAGAGCCGATGCCGCCCCGCACCGGGGCCGGCGACGTGATCGACCGGGCGGCGGTTCACCAGCAGTGAGGCGTGGCCTTTCCGGCGGACTACTGCTGTGACCGAGAAGGTCGGCCGGGTGGGTGCGATCAGTCGGATCGCGCTGCTTTCCACGTCCACGAGGTTCGGCGGGGAAGGCCGTCCAGTTCCTGGCGGCCGGTGCACCAGAGAAGCACCTGGACGGGGTCTCCGGGAGGGGCGTCGGGGAACAGCCGGCCGAGCACGGCCGCGCATAGCGGTGCGGGCGGCTGCCAGTCCACGGCCAGTCCCTGCGTGATGTCGTGTGTGTGCAGCAGGGTTTCGGCGACGCCCATTGCCGCGAAGCCCTCGGGATCACAGGGACCCCAGTGCCAGGCCCGCAAGGTCGCACTGGCTGCGGCCAGCACGCAGCTGAGGAGGCGGCCGCCGGCGGTGACCGTCTGGAGTACCTCGGTCGGCGAGGCAGTGGGGCGGACGGTCAGGTCGAACGGGAGGTAGGAGTCGGCGGGACGTGCTGCCACCTGCCCTGCGTAGGCCAGCAGGTCGTGCGCGATGTGCGCCACCGTCTCCCAGCAGCTCCACTCCAGCGGACCTGCCGGCACCGTCCAGTCCTCGTCGGCATGCGGTCCGAGGACCTTCAAGCAACTCGGCCAAGGCCGCGTCGACGTCCCGATGGTCCATGCGGAGCTCCTCGCAGGGTTCGTGCTGTGCAACTGGGTTGTGCTCGCGGAGTCTTTCACGCCACTCGGGTTCCGGGTCGCCCTCCCCACCGGATGCCCTTCTCGCTCGGCCGGCCGGACCCGGACTTCGCGATCGTTACGCCGCAGCCCAGCGGATGCGGAGCTCGTGCGCGCCGAGGGGGATGGTGAAGGTGGAGTGGGTCGTGAGGTGGGTGGTGAGGGAGCGCTCGGCGCGGGGGCCGAGGAGGTAGCGCTCCAGGAAGTGGCGCTGGTCGCGGGGCATCGGGAGGAAGCGGATCGCGTCCCAGAGGGAGGCGAGGTTGGCGGCGGTGAGGTCGAAGGTGACCGGCGGGCGGTGGACGCCGGTGATCTCGACGGCGATGAGGTGGTCCGCTCTCATCGGGCGAGGACCTCGCACCAGACGATCTTCCCGATGGGCTCGCGGGGGCAGCAACCCCACTTGTGGGCAACGGACTTGACCAGCTGGAGCCCCCGGCCGGCCTCGTCATCGAGCCCGGCCGGGGAAAGGACGGGTTCCCGGTCGCCACGGGCGTCGTGGACCTCGATGCGGAGACGGGAGGGGGAGACGTCGAGCGCGAGGTAGATCAGGTAGCCGGCGGGAGTCCCGTGCAGCACGGCGTTGGTGACGAGCTCGGACACGGCGAGGGCCCCGGCGTCGAGGAAGCACCCACCGTCGGGGACGGCGGAGAGGAGCGAGGAGAGCCGCCGCCGCGCCTCGGCGGGCGCTCGGCGGCTACGCGGCAACCAGATGGAAGAGGAGGTGAAGGACATGGCGAAGTCACCTTCTGGGAGGGGAGGTTGATGAAGGTGGCACCCGGGCGGAGGCAAAGGAATGCCCGGCAACAAGCCCACCTTGATCACCCAGGCGAACCGTCGGACTACTCCCTGTAGAGTGCTCCGCGATGGCTCCATCGCGCAAGCGCATCTCCGCGCAATTGCGCCGGACCGCAAGACTCTTGTGATCACGGAGGGAGGTGGCAGACTGTGACCCGACGTCAACCGACAGGGAGCGACGAGAGTGGACAGTCCAACCGTGCTGCGCCGTAGGCTCGGCTCCGAGCTGCGGCGATTGCGCGAAGGGGCCAAGCTCCAGGCCAAGTCGGCAGCGGACTCACTCGGGTTCAGCGCGACCAAGGTGTCGCGCATCGAGTCGGGCCAGACGACGCTGAAGGAATCGGACGTCCGCGCGATGCTCGAACTGTACGGCGTCACCGACGAGGCCGAACTGCGCCAGTTCATCACCCTGACTCGCCGCAGCACCCAGCGCGGCTGGTGGCACGACTACGGCGAAGCCTTGCCGGAGTGGTTCCAGACGTATGTCGGCCTTGAGGCCGACGCGTCGCGGATTCGCACTTACGAGTCGGGCCTCGTTCCTGGACTGTTCCAAACCGCAGGCTACGCACGCGAGATCTTCCGGACCCACGACCGGAACCAGAGCAGCGACGCGACCATCGAGCGTCGGGTCAAGCTCCGATTGCAGCGTCAGGAGATCATCCGCGATCCGTCGGCACTGACCGTGCACTCCGTCGTCTCGGAGGCGGTTCTGCGTCGGCCAGTCGGCGGTGCGGAAGTAATGGCCCAGCAGGTCAAGCATCTGATTGCAACGGCTCAACAGTCGAACATCACGGTCCAGGTGATCCCCTTCACTGTCGGCGCCCACCCGGCGTTGAGCACGAACTTCCGTATCCTCTCCTTCTCGGACGTACCTGGCGAGATCGCCTACTCCGAGGCCCTCACCAGCAGCATCTACATCGAAAAGCAGTCAGACATCGCCTGGCACGCGACGGCTTTCGACCAACTGACCGCGCTGGCTCTGACTCCCGAGGACACCATCGCTTGGATGCACCGACTCGTCTCAGAGGAGTACGCAGCATGAAGTGGCGGAAGAGCAGCTACAGCAACGAAGCAGGAGGCGACTGCGTCGAGATTCGCGAGAACGCGACGAAGGCCATCGCAGTCCGCGACAGCAAGGACCCCCACGGGCCGGCCCTGGGCTTCAGCCCTGAGGCCTGGCGGGCGTTCATCACCGGCATCCAGGCCGGCGACTTCCCCGCCACCCCCTGAGCCAGCGATCCCAGGGCCGCCCCGCGAGACTCGCGGGGCGGCCCTCACAGTCGGCCATGCGGGAAGGACGGGCACTGGTCTGTACGGACGCCATTCGTGGAGCATGCGCTCCAGAGTTGTGCGGGCGGCGCAGTGGGGCGCCAAGCTCCGGAGTGCGTAGCGTGGGCGAGGTGCGCGAGAGTGCCTACTGCATCAACTTCACTGGTTCTGATGAATGTTGATGGTGCATCAGTTTGTTTTCCCCTGCTCTGATCATGATGCCGATCGGCATCCGTACACAGAGAAGGTGGTTCCGAATGACCAGTGACCCGACTCCATCGGTCACCGAAGCGACGCTCACCGACATCGCCACCAATGGCGTCTGGGGCCCCGGCCACAGCGTCAGTCAGGCTGTCGTCGACGTGTCCCGGGCGTTGCTCGCCTCTCTTCAGGGCGAGGAGGGCGTCGAACTCCCGCCGGAGCTCTCGGAGCTGGTGGCCGAGGTGCAGCGGATCGCCACGATCGCACTGCCCCGCATCGCCACTCACGACGGTGTCCGGCTGTCGGCGTTCAGCATCAAGCTGAAAGACGGCGCCCCGCACCCCGTGGTGATCGTGCCCGCCGGGTGGAACCCGTACGGCTGGCTGCCTTTCCTCTACGCCTACCTCAAGCTGGCGCAGCGCGGCTACCACGTGCTGGCCTACTCCCCGCGCGGCATCGGCATCAAGGGCTTGCTGTCGACCTCCGAGGGCTTCATCGACGTGGCCGGGCCCAATGACTGGTCCGACGGCTCGTCCGTGATCGACTACGTGCAGGAGGCCCTCGACCCCAGCCGGATCGGCTTCCTCGGCGTGTCCTACGGTTCCGGGATCAGCCAGCTGGTCGCGGCGAACGACCCGGCCAATCGCGTGTCCGCCGTGGTCGCGCTGAGCACCTGGGGGAACCTCGCCACCAGCCTGTACAACAACGGCATCCGGCACCTGGAGGCCGTGCAGGCGCTGATCGACTTCACCGGCGGCCCGCTGGAGGAGAAGTTCGACGAGGAGACCCAGCGGCTCCTCAAGAACTTCCTCAACGGCCGAGACCTCGACGAGGTGGTCGAGTGGGGCACCGTGCGCTCCCCGGAGACCCACGTCGACCAGACGAACGCGCGGGGCATCCCGACGTTCATCTCGAACACCTGGCACGAGACGCTGTTCCCGGTGAACCCGGTGGTCGACCTCTTCGAGCGGCTCGCCGTCCCGAAGCGGCTCAACCTGTGGATCGGCGACCACGGCGCCCCCGAGGGCCCCGGAATGGCCGGACTGGTGCTCGCCGGCCTGCCGTTCCCTGGGCTGGCGGTGCCGACGCGGGAGGCCTACGACTGGCTGGACCACTTCCTGCTCGGCGTGGACAACGACGTACCGACCTGGCCGGCCGTGAACAGCCAGAGCATGTTCACCTACCAGACGGTCGCCATCCCGGGCGGCACCAAGCTGATCACCGTCCCGGCGCGCCGCGAGACGTACGGGTCCTGGCACGAGGTCACCACCGGCAGCG
The DNA here is from genome assembly GCF_040683475.1 of Kitasatospora sp. NPDC093558. Taxonomy (NCBI): domain Bacteria; kingdom Bacillati; phylum Actinomycetota; class Actinomycetes; order Kitasatosporales; family Streptomycetaceae; genus Kitasatospora; species Kitasatospora sp. NPDC093558. The sequence continues at coordinate 15,134 of NZ_JBFBDY010000064.1, forward strand.
AGACCTGGCACCTCACCGGTGCCGACGACACCAGTGACGGCACGCTCACCGACAAGCCGACCGTCGGGTGGTCGCGGGAGTTCGCGGCCGGCGCCCTGACCTCCTGCGTCGCGGGCGAGCTGCTCAAGACCGGGCAGCAGGAGTGGTTCGGCAACCCCAAGTCCTACGAGCCGGCGAAGTTCGAGCGCGATCAGCTGCTGGTCTGGTCGACTGACCCGCTGACCGGCTCGGGCGAGGTGGCCCGCCGGATCAGGGGCGCCGCCACCATGCGGCTCACCGTGCGCAGCAGCATCGACGCCGCCACCGTGATCGCCTACCTGTACGACGTCGCCCCGGACGGCACCGCCCGGATCATCACCCACGAGCCGTTGACGGTCACCGACCTGACCCCGAACGTCAACACCACCGTCAGCTGGAATCTCCAGGCCGCCTCCTACGACCTGCCGACCGGCCACCGCATCGCCCTGGTGGTCAACAGCCGTGACCCGCTGTACTCCTACGCGGGCTCCGACCTCCCCGCCCTCACCACCACAACCATCAGCTCGGTGAGCGGGAACGAGGCCAAGCTGGAGCTGCCGCTGGGCTGATACCCCCAGGGTTCCCCTGCCCGTACAGCAGCCTGCCGATCGGTGCACAGCGGGCTGCTGTACGGGGCCGCGGGGCGGCCTTCCCCACGGTCACACAGGTGGCATCAGATCGCTCTCGCTGATGGTGTACGTCAGTAGCGGGTAGACGAACTCGGTTTCGTTGTTCTCGCGACGCCGCAGCTGGTAGAACTCACGCTGCTGGTCATCGTCAGCCGACCCGAGGCGCGTACCCTCCGGGAGATACGCATGTCCGTCACGGAACCGCACAACAGTCTTTGACGTTCGAAACGTCACACCCAACCATTGATTGTCCGGCGCCTCCGCAGGCGCGTCCAAGACGATTCTGTGCCTGAGCCGCCGGTTCGAGTCGACCGAGAATGCGACGACACTGTTGTGGGCGAGGGGGATCTCGAACTCCTCGTCACCGGACTCCTTCCGCTCGAAGATCAGCTTCCTCGGCGAGCCCGCTTCGGGATCCCGGTAACAGGAGAAGACGGCGATGAACGAATCATCGACCAGGTCGAGGGCCTGATCGGAATGGCCGCCCATCTTTCGGTAAGCGTTCGTGTAGCTCTCGATAAGCGCGTTGTTGAACCCCACCGAAAGCGCCGCACGCTCCCGAATCTGCTGCGCCAGCCGCTCGTGCACCGCCCGGAAGCGCTGCGCCGGGCTGCCGTACCGAGTGGTCGTACGCACGAGCGGCACACCACCCCCCTCGTCGACCCTGGCAAGGACGGCTCCTCGCCGGCCCTTCCCCACGTCTTCCCAACGAGTCGATGCGGACAGCTCCGAAAAGAGATCCCCCTCGATCGACAAAGGGAACGTGAGAACCTCCTCCGAGATCCTAGACTCGCGGTGCACGGTAGTCTCCCGCGTTCATGCTGAAGAGGAACTGGTCGCCGTAGTCGATGAACGACGAGCTCCTGTTCTCCTCGGCGTACAGCCTGCGCAGCTCGTCCATGCCTTCCTCGGTCGGCGGCCCCAACTTCACCAGGTCTCCCGCCCTCTTGAGGTACGTTTCGCCGTCCCTGTGAACGGCTTCGGCGCTCGAACACCGCACCACGTATCCCAGGCGTGTCGGCAGCAACTCGGCGTCCAACGCCGAGGGCCGGATCTCATGCGTGTACAGGCGATTCGTGGACAGCGGCATGAAGAACACGGAGCCGGGATAGAGAGTCACGGTGAACTGCGCGGGGAGAACACCGTCCCCGTCGCCCTTCAGACGAAACTGGAGCTTGGTCAGCCCACTGACACCCTTCACCCCGTAGTCGAAAGGGTCTCCAGCAAGGGGCTGCAACTTGTCGAGCCCGTCATAGAAGGTGCAGAACGCCATGATGCCGTTGGCGGGCATGTCCTTGGTCTTGTCGGCATGGGACGAGATCTTGGCCTTGGACTGCTTGCGTTCAGCCGTGGCAAGGGTGTTGTGGTAGATCTGCGCGAGGACGTGATTCAGCGGTGCGTGGTCCCGGAAGACGACGGCGGCCTCGCGGTTCAGAGCCTCGACGATGCGCGTGTCGGTCGGGCCGAAGCTCTCCGTCGGCCCCGAGAGATTCGTGGAGCACCGCAGCAGGCGGAAGTGCAGTTCGTCACCGTCTTGCGTGACGGGCGTCAGATAGATTCCGCTGCGATGGGCCGATCCGGGCTTGGTGGACTCCGTCAGGGACTGGAACTCGTGCTCCGCACTGATCCGCCCGAAGTGATCCGCGCCGGGCTCGAAGAACCGGCGGTAGTACACGCCGACGCCGTGCACACGGACGGGGACTCGGCCGAGGTCGACGACCGTCCAAGCGTCGTCGACATCCTCACGGTAGCCGTGCGACAGCTCCCGGATGACGAACACCCGGGCAGCCGCCTGCAGTTGCCGGCCACTGATCCGCGATATGTCCCCGCACAGGTAGACGGTCTTCTGCGCGAGGTCGGCCGAACCGGAAGCGAGATCCTCCGGCGTGATGACGGATCCGAAGAAGTCCCTGATCAAGTCATCGTCCTTCAACACCGAGGCCGCGACCAAGATGTTGCCCGAATCCTCGATGCAGGCCTCTGTTTCCCCCGTTGTGTACATCAAGCGGCCCCTGCCGTTTACAGATCTCGGTGGATTGCTCAAATGAACCTTGATGCTCTCACGGGGGCTCGACAGCGGGCAACGGACTTCCACTGACGGAGGGTGTGCGGACAGACGGACGATCACGAAGCCGGTGAGGCTCCGGATGGACCTTCGGGCGCGCCGCTTCCGACGCCGCTGGGTAGCTTCGATCACAGGTCGCTCCCCCTATGAACAGGACTTCCATGGAAGGCGTGCTGAAGAGAAGAGAGAAGCTACGCAGACAGGCCTGCCTGTCGGCGCTGTCGGTGCTGGCGGCGCTGGGTGCCATGGTGGCGGTCGCGCCCGCGGCCCGGGCGGCTTCGACGCTGGTGGTCCCGCGTGACTTCTCGACGATCCAGGCTGCGGTGGACGCGGCCGCCTCCGGCGACACCGTCGTGGTCCGGGCCGGGACGTACACCGAACAGGTGGTCGTCAGCGGGAAGGACGTGAATCTCCGCGGTGCGGGCAACGGCGCGGCGGTGATCAAGGCGCCGGCCACCCTCACTTCCTACGGGGTGAACCAGGCACAGAACAACCGGCCGGTGAGCACCCTCGTGCGGATCGCGCACGGCGCTCACGTCCGCATGACCGGGTTCACCGTGACCGGCCCGGTCCCGTGCGGACCGAGTGGCGCCGGCGTCAGCGCGATGCAGGATGCGGTGCTCGACCTCTCGGACTCGGCCGTCACGGACATTCATCCGGATGCGTCCTGCCCCGCGCAGCAGGCGGGCGGCCGGGGCGTGGTCTTCGGGCTGCCGGAGTTCATCCTGGTGGACGGCGTGGGAGGCAGTACCGCCTCCGGGCGGATCAGCCACGTGACGATCGCCCGCTACTTGCAGCAGGGCATCAACCTGGGCGGACCTGCCGGAGCGGCCACACCCACGAAGGTGGCTGTGGCGGACAACGTCATCTCCGGCGGCACGCCGATCCCGGCGGTTCAGACCGGCATCTTCGTCGGGGAGAGCGCGGTGGCGACCGTGACGGGCAACGCGGTGTCCGACTCGGTCTGCTCCAGGCCGGGATGCGGCCCGGACCCGATCAACGACATCCAGTCCGCCGGAATCCTGGTCTCCGGCGTCTCCCCCGGCAGCACCCGGGTCTCCGGTAATCACGTCGCCGCCACCGATGTCGGCATCTACCAGTTCGCGAGCCCGAACTGCTGCCGGATCAGCGACAACACCCTTACCGACAACCGGTTCTTCGGGATCGTCATCCAGGACGGCGACGGCGAGACCCGCGGCAACATGATCAGCGGCGGCCGGGTCGGCATCGGCGTCGTCGCCGACGCGGTCAATACCACCGGCACCCTTCGCGGCGACATGATCACCGGATCGACCGATGCCCCCGTCCGCGAGATCCAGTGCTGCGGCTTCACGGCGACCGCCGTCGTCAAGCCCGACTGATCGAACCCGGCTGATCGAACCCGACTGACACACGCTGCCGACGGCTACGGCTCCATCCGGGGAGCGGTTCGGCCGAACCATGTGCAGGAGACCATCAACGGGCCGGATGGTGAACGGACGGGCCCCGGCCCGGGGTTGGCCGGGCCGGGGCCTTGGGTGGGGTGTATCAGCCGACCGGGTTGAGGGTGAAACGCTGGTTGGCGTGGTAGTCCGAGTACCACTGGATCACCGGGGTGCCGTCGGCCTGGTTCGCACCGTAGACGTCGAGGATCAGGCCGCTGTTCCAGTTGGGGATCGCAATGGTGTTGCTGCCGACGATGTTGATCTGACCCCAGCGCTGGTTGTCGCCCTGGTTGCAGGTCCACTGGTCGATCGCCGCGCCCGCGTTGAGGTTCCAGCCCGGCACCTCAAGGCACTTGCCGCTGTGGACGTTGAAGACGTAGCCGTTGGTGATGTTCCACTGCTGGCTGGCGTCACCGTTGCAGGTCGCCTCGACGACGGGCGCGCCGTCGTCGCTGCGCGAGTCGGCGACGGTCAGGCACTTGCCGCTGAAGTCGGCCTGGATCTGCACCGTGGAGTCGGCCGAGAGCGGAGTGAACTTCGGCCAGGGGTTGTTCGCGGCCGAGGCCGGCGCGGTGGCCAGCAGGCCCGCGCCCAGAGCGAGCGCGAGGACGGCGGCGGCAGAGCGGATGTTCATGGTTCCCCCTGTGGATCCATACGTATCTGGTGTGGAGTGAGCGGCATTTGGGTCCCCCCTTGCCTCTCACTTCCACAGACGTGCGGGCTCCACGGAGGTTGCAGGTGCTTCGAAAAAATCTTTTCGACCGTCAGCCGACCCGGGCGACGCGGCCGACCGACCGCCGGCTCATTCGCTGAGCGAGGCGATCTTGTTGGTGTTGAACTGCGTGAACCACGGGGTGCCGTCGGGGCCGAGGGTGATGCGGGGCGGGCCGGCGTTCGGGGTCGGGACGGGGAACTCGACGATCGCGGGGGCGCCGTAGGTGATCTTGCCGATGTTGTTGCCGTTGACCTCGCAGAAGTAGAGGGCATTGCCGTTGAGGCCGAGGGCGATGCCGTCGGGGACGCTGTTCGGGGTGGGGACGGGTACCTCGTCGATCGCGCCCTGCGGGGTGATCCGGCCGATCTTGTTGCCGGTGTGCTCGGTGAACCAGAGGGCGTTGTCGCTGCCGGCGACGATGCCCTGCGGGTGGCTGTCGGGCGTCGGGACGGGGAACGTGGTCACGTTGCCGGCCGGGTCGATGCGGCCGATGGCGTTGCCGAAGTAGAGCGTGAACCAGAGGTTGCCGTCCGGGCCGGTGGTGATCAGCTCCGGGTTCCCGGTGGCCGGGCCGACGCCGGGGACGGGGAATTCGGTGATCTTCCCGTCCGGGGTGATGCGGCCGATGTTGTTGCCGCCGAACTCGGTGAACCAGAAGTTGCCGTCGGGGCCGGCCGTGATGCCGATGGGGTCGGCGTAGACGTTGTTGATCGGGAACTCGGTCATGGCGCCGTCGACCGTCATCCGGCCGATCTTGTTGGCCCGGGCCTCGGTGAACCAGACGCTCCCCTTGTCGGGGGCGGCGGCGATGCCCGCGGGGCGGCTGTTCGGCGTCGGGACCTGGAACTCCTGGACGTTGCCGGCCGCGTAGATCTTCCCGATCTTGTCGACGGCCGACTCGGTGAAGTAGGCGTAGCCGAAGACGGTCACGATGTCCTCGGGCTGGCTGTTCGCCGTGGGGATCGGGTACTCGTGGACCTGCGGGTCCTGGGCCGGCAGGAACCCTGCCGCCGCGACCACGCAGGTGAGCACCGCCGCCAGGCGCAGGGCGGATCGGCGGTGACCGGACATGTCGGCGCCTCCTCACGAGCGGCGCGCTCCGTCCCCTCCAGGTTGCACCCCCAGCGGTACGGGAGCCACCTCGGGCCTGTCCGGCAGGTGGTGGGCGTAGCTGAGGCGGGTGTCGGCCCAGGCCACGCGGGGGTCGATGCGGCGGGTGAGCTTGCAGGCGACCGGGGTGAAGCCGTGCCCGCGCCAGAAGGCGTCGCTCACCGGGTTCGCGGACGTCCAGCCGACGCCGCAGTGCGCGAAGCCCTGGCGGGCGGCCCAGGCGGAGACTCCGGCCAGGAGCGCCGTGCCCAGGCCCCGCGACCGGGCCGCCGCGCACACCGAGGCGATGCCGATCATCGCCGTGGAGTGGTGCCGGTGGTCCGGTTCGGCCTGCATCATGCCAACGACGTGCCCGAGTTCCTCGGCGACGAGGATCAGCTGCCGGTCGTCCGTGAGCGCCGCCCGGAAGCCGTCCCGGAGGGCCGGGACGTCGAGGAGTGCGGGCCGGAGGATCGGCGGGGTGGCGTGGAACTGCATGAGTTCCACGGTGAGTTCGACGAGTCGACGGAGGTCCGCCGGGCGGGCCTCGCGCAGCCGGACGTCCTGCCCCGAGGACGCGAGGGCGGACTGCAGTCCCTTGAACTGGTCGATGCCGAAGCCGAGTTCGAAGAGGGCCGTGGTGACCTCCCCTTCGACGGCCGAGACCGCGATCGTGTGCTCGAACCGCCCCACGGCGGTGAGTTGACCGGCCAGGGCGGTGTAGAGCCGGCGGTAGACCTCACGCTTTCGGCCGACGACGGCGGCGTGCTGCTGGTTCCGGACCAGCGCGTCCTCAAGCCCCGGCGCTCCCTGCACGGTCGCCGCCAGGAAGCCGACGAGCTCACCGCCGTCCACCGCGGCCACGGCGGGCCCGGTGCCCTGCCACGCCGCCACGAGGCGACGGGCCACGGCCGGGTCGGAGAGGTCCACCGCACCGTCCGGATGGTCCGCTGCGAGCAGTGCCGCCGCCGGCTCCACGAAACGTCCCTCGAACGGGACGACGTCCAGGCTCATCCGCTCCCCCTCCACCCGGTCACGGCCGATGGTCACGGCCGATGGTCACCGCCGGCCGTCGGCCCCCGATCCTTTCACGCACCCCGCACACCGTGGCGGCCCCGCCCGGCGGCGTCCCCACGGCGGGCGGACCCTCGGACGGACGGGGGCTCAGACCGCCCGGATCAGGACCAGCGAGCCCTCCAGCGCCGGCTGCCGGCGGAGGTGGCCGTGGCGCTCGTCCCACGCGCCCGAGGCCAGGTCCCGCTCCAGGCGGTCGGTGTACTCCCGGGCCGTCTCGGGCGGGACGAAGCTCCAGGCCGAGCACGACTGCCGGGCGGCCGGGTCCAGCAGCATCTCGGGGCGGGCGTAGTAGGCCTCGTTGAAGCCGTCGACGCAGTCGGCCGGGATGGGCACCACGGTGACCTCGACCGCGCCGCCCAGGGCCTCGGTGATGTCGGCGATCGACGGGTAGCGCCGCGCCTCGGTGTCCAGCACCAGCGGCGCGTACTCGTACAGCCAGAAGTCCCGCACGAGGTCAGGGTCGCAGGTCAGGACGACGACCGGGCCGCGCGCGACCCGGCGCAGCTCGCGCAGGCCCGCCTTCACGTCGCTCCACTGGTGAATGCTGAACGTCGTCATCGCGCCGTCGAACGCGTCGTCCGGGAAGGGCAGTTGCTCGGCGACCGCGTCGACCGCCGCCGGCAGGTGCGCGGGCCGCTGGGCGCGCATCGACACCGACGGCTCGACGGGCGTCACGTCGAACGCCTCCGACTCGTACGAACCGGCCCCGGCGCCGACGTTGACCACCGTCCGGGCCCCGCCCAGGGCTTGCTCTATCAGCGCGGCGATCCGCGGTTCGGGGCGCCGGTAGGCGGCGTACGAGCCGCCGATCGCGCCGTAGTCCGCGTCGCCCGCGCTGCCGTCCGCCGTGCGCCCGGTCCGCTGTGTCATGGGGGTCCCTTCAGCCGGTCGAGTACCTGCCGGGCAGCGTAGACCCTTCGCCCAGGGGCAGGATTTCTCACATCACCATGTCCGTTCGAACAGTCAGATGGTAGAAAGGGCCGCATGGGAGTCGCCAACCGTCTCGACCTGACCCTGCGTCTCGTGCAGGGCTCCGACCGGGTGTCCGTCGCCGAACTCGCTCAGCGCCTGGGCGTGTCGGAGATGACCGTGCGCCGGGACCTCGACGCCCTGGAGGGCCGGGGGCTGGTCCGCAGGGTGCACGGCGGGGCCGTGGCCACACGGGCGCGGGAGGAGGAGGCCGGGTTCGCGGCGCGCGAGCCGTGGCAGTCGGCGGCCAAGGACCGGCTCGGCGCGGCCGTCGCAGAGCTG
>NZ_JBFBDY010000065.1:0-23295 GCF_040683475.1 Kitasatospora sp. NPDC093558
ACCGATCTGCTCGATGCCGGCGGCGGGACACGGCGGCCCGCCCGCCCACCACGCCAAACCGTCCAACCAACCAGCACTACGGGGGAATCGGGATCGTGTCGACCAGTGAGAGCGCGCGCAGGGTGTGGCGCTGGTTCGCGCTGCGCGAGAACTGCGCCGAGGACAACACCGACCTGTTCGCCCGCCTCGTCACCGAGTCGCCGGTCGTGCACATGCCCGGCCTTTGGGTCGTCTCCCGGCACGACCTGGTCACCAAGCTCAGCAACCACCCCGCCTTCACCATGGTGAACCCCGAGTTCCCGGCCGAGATCCGCGCGGACAACCCGGAGTTCACCGAGTTCTTCGGCCGCTCCATGTCGGTGCGCGCCCCCGAGGACCACCGGCGGCTTCGCGGCGTCCTGGCCCGGGAGTTCACCGGCCGCGCCGTGGAGCGGCTGCGTGAACGGGTCACCGGGATCGTCGACGGACTGCTCGCTCCGCTGCGGGACGGCGCCCCCTTCGACTTCGTCACCGAGATCGCCGTCCCCCTGCCCTCCCTCGTGACCGCCGCCCTGCTGGACCTCCCGGAGGAGGACTGGCCGCAGATCGGCCGCTGGGCGCGCGGGCTGCTCGCCCAGCTCGGGAAGTCGTTCCCCGGCTCCGCGCAGACCACCGCGCCGATCTCGGTGGACGGCTTCCGGGCCCTGCGCGCCTACGTCGCCGACGTCGTGGACGCCCGCCACGGTGGCGGCGAGGACGTCGTCTCCCGGCTCAACCGGGCCGCCGACGCCGGCCAGATGAGCCGGGACGAGGTCATCGACATGGTGCTGCTGCTCTTCATGACCGGCGTCGACACCGTCACCAGCGGACTCACCAACGCGCTGACCTGCCTGCTGGACCGGCCCGCCGACTGGCAGCGGGTCCAGGACGACCCCGCCCGGTGGGCCGGCGCCGCGTGGGCCGAATCGATCCGCCTGCTCACCCCGGTCACCTTCGGGGCCCGCGTGGCCGCCGAAGAGGCCGAATGCGGCCCGCTGCGCTTCGCCGCGGGAGACGTCGTCCTGCTGTCCTTCGCCGCGGCCAACCTCGATCCGCGCCGCTTCGAGGACCCCCTGGCCTTCCGCTGGGACCGCAACCAGAGCGCCTCCCTGTCCTTCGGGCACGGCGCCTACTTCTGCCTCGGCGCCGGCCTCGGCGGGCTCCAGGCCGAGCTGGCGCTCAGCCGGATCGCGGAGATCGGCATCGCCCCGGCGGTCCCCCTGGACAGCCTGCCCTGGCGGTCCGAACTCACCTTCAACAGCCCGGCGGAGCTCCCCGTACGGCTCGGCCGGGCACCGGCCGCGGAGGCCGTCCGATGAGGGTGCCCAGCATCCGCCGCACCCGGGCGGTGCGCACCCGGCACGTGCGGCAGGCCGAGGAGGCCGACTGCGGCGCCGCCTGTCTGGCCGCCGTACTGGCCTGGCACGGTCGCCACGTGCCGCTGCCCGAGCTGCGCGCCGTGTGCGGCGGCGGCCGGGACGGGCTGACCGCGGCCACCCTCGTCCGGGCGGCCGGGCACTACGGGCTGCGCGGCGCCGGCAAGCGGGTCCGGCTGACCGGCGACGACAGCGTCGACGTCCGCGCGCTGCGGGGCCTGCCGGCACCGGCGATCCTCTTCGTGGACGGCAACCACTTCGTCGTCCTGGACGAGGTGACCGAGCCCGGCGAGGTGCGCCTGAACGACCCCGCGACCGGCCGTCGCCGGATGGCCGTCGCGGAGTTCCGCGCCCACTTCAGCGGCATCGCGCTCGTGTTCGCACCGGCTCCGGGCTTCACGCCCGGGGGAGAGCCCGAGCGGCTCCGGCACCAGGTGCGCGCCTGGCTGCGCCCGCACCGCGGGCTGCTGGCCGCGGCCGCCCTGGCCGGGGTCCTGGCCTCCCTCGCCGCGCTCGGCGCCGCGTTCCTGCTGCGCGCCCTGATGGCGTCCCAGGCCGGCCCGGCCCACCGGACGGCCACCTGGCCGCTGTGGGCGATGGGCGGGGCGGCCCTCGCCGTGCTCGCCGCCGGCTGGCTGCAGAACAGGCTCCAGTCGGCGCTCCTGACCTCGGTCTCCGCCGAACGCTCGCGCGAGTTCGTGCACACCCTGCTGCACCTGCCCCTCGCGTTCTTCCAACGGCGCTTCACCGGAGGCATCGCCGCCCGCGTCCAGCTCGCCGACACCCTGGCCAACCAGCTCACGGCGCTGGCCGTGTCCGTGGCCGGCGCGGGGGTCACCCTGCTGGTGATGGCCGGCGCGCTGGTGTGGCTGGCGCCCGCCATCGCCCTGCTCGTCTTCACCGGCACCGCGATCGCCGTCTTCCTCTCCCACCGGTCGGCGGCGGACGAGGAGGAGCGGCAGGGCCGTGTCCTGGCCGAACAGGCCGTGCGCGACGGGGAGTTGATGGGCGGGCTCGGCATGCTCGACACCCTCAAGGCGGAGGCCGGCACGGCCCGCCTGCTGGACCGCTGGCAGCGGGCCCATGCCCGCGGCCTGCTCGCCGAGCGGGACGCCACGGCCGCGGCCCAGCGCGCCCACGGCACCACCACCGCCGTCCACGCGGCCGTCTCGGTCGGCGCCGTGATCCTGGGCGCCTTCGAGGTGCGGCACGGCCGGCTGCCCTTCGCCGACCTGATGGCCGTGATCACCCTGTCCGGCGTCTTCCAGGCGTCCGCGGGCACCCTCGGCGGCAGCGCCCTGCGCGCCGGAGCGCTGCGCGGCAGCTTCGCCGCCTACACGGACGCCGTGGGGGCGGACGCGGGAGCGCGGGACGCGGACGTCCCCGGCGTTCCCGGGCCCCTTCGCGCGGACGGTTCCGGCGCCCCCGCCGGGCGGCTCGTCGTGCGGGACCTCGTCTTCGGTTACGACATCAACCGCCCGCCCCTGCTCGAAGGCGTCGGCTTCACGCTGGAACCCGGTGAACGGCTCGTCGTCGTCGGCGCGTCCGGCAGCGCGAAGTCGACCCTCGCCCGGCTGCTGGTGGGCGCCGGCGTCGCCTGGTCGGGCGCGGTCGCCCTCGACGGGACCGACGCACGGCGGCTGCCGCCCGGCACCGTCGGCTACGTCAGCCAGCACCCGGTGTTCTTCGAGGGCACCGTCGCCGAGAACGTCGCCTTCGGCGACCCGGACATCCCGGCGGAACTCGTCGACGAGGCCCTGCGCACCGCCTGCCTGGACGAGGTGGTCGCCAGGCGCGGGGGGCCCGGCACCGCCCGGGTGGCCGCCGGTGCGCAGAACTTCTCCGGCGGCGAACGGCAGCGGCTCGCGCTGGCCCGCGCCCTGTGCCGGCGTCCGGCGCTGCTCGTCCTCGACGAGGCCACCAGTGCCCTGGAGACCCCGCTCGCCGCCCGCGTCGATGCCCGGCTGCGCGCCGGTGCCACGACGACCGTGAGCGTGGCGCACCGCCTGGACACCGTCCACCCCGACGACCTCGTCCTGCTCCTCGACGCCGGCCGCCCGGTCGAGTACGGCCGGCACCGCGAACTCGCCGGCGACCGCGGTGCCTACCGCACCCTGCTGGAGGCGGGCCGGTGACCGCCACGACCACCGGGCACGCCCTGGACGCCCCGGCCGCCGACGACCCGGCCGGCCCGGGCTGGGCCGCCTGGCGCGCCGCGCTGCTGCCGCTGCTCACCGCACTCGGCGCCGATCCTGGCGCGCTGCCCGATGGGCCGCCGCCCGGGGCCGACCCGGTCACCGCCGCCGCCTCCCGCTGCGGCGTCCGCGTCCAGCGCGCGCCGGTCGCCGACGCACTGCTCTGGCAGCCGCCGAGCCCCGTGCTCGCCGTCCGCGACGGCCGGCCCGTCGCCCTGCTGCCCGCCCGGCGCGGCCGGTGGCTGCTGCACGAGCCGGGCCACCGCGCGCCCCGGCAGCTCGGGACCGAGGACGTCCGGCTGCTGGACGGGACCGGCTGGGTCCTCGGCCGCCGCGTCCCCCGGGAGGGCGGCGTGCGCCGGCGGTTGCTGCGGCTCGCCTTCCACGGTGAGGCCGGTACCGTCACCACCGCCCTCGTCACCGGCCTGCTCGCCGCTGCCGCCGCCTTCGCCCTCCCGGTCGGCTCGCTGCTGCTGCTCACCGCCGTGCTCACCGACGACGACACCGCCTTCGGCTGGGCCTGTGCCGCCGTCGCCATGCTCGTCCCGCTCGGCTGGCTGCTCGGCGAAGCCCGCGACCGCGCCTCGGCCCGGCTGCAGACCCGGGCCCAGGGCGCCGTGGAGCCCGCCGTCTGGGACCACGTGCTGCGGCTGCCGTCCCGGTTCCTGCGCGCGTACCCGCCGGCCCGTCTGCTGCACCACGCGGGCAGCATCGGCCAACTCCGCGGGCTGCTCGGCCCGTCCGGCCTGGACGCGCTGCTCGGCGCCGCCTGCTCGGTGGTGGCCGTGGGCCTGCTCGTGGTCGTCGACGTCGTGCTCGGGCTGGTCGCGGTGGCCGTCGCCGCGCTGCTGCTGGCCGTCGTCACCTGGCTGTCCTGGCGGCAGCAGAAGCACGACCTGCGGGTGTACGAGGCCGTCGAGGACGTGCAGGCCACCGTGTACCCCGCGCTGCTCGCCATCGAGGAGGTCCGCGCCTACGGTGCCGCGGACCTGGTCGAGCGCCGCTGGCAGCGGGTGTACGACGCGCAGAAGCGGGCCGACGACGCGGGCCTGCGGTACGCGGAGGCGTCCGCGGGGCTGATCGCGGCGACCCTGCCGCTGATGCTGTCGGCGCTGCTGCCGGTCGCCCTGTGGCGGCACACCGGACCCGACGGGCTGTGGGCCGCGTCCTTCGCCGCCGTCCAGCTGAACCTCGCCCTCGCCCGGCTCCCCGCCGTGCTCCAGGGGGCGTTCTCCGTCCGCACCACCCACGCCAGGCTCTCGCCGCTGCTGTCCACGGCCCCCGAGACCGGGACCGGAGGCGCCCTGCCGGGCCCGCTGACCGGACGGGCCGAACTGCGCGGGGTCGGCTTCGGCTACGCGGACGGCGGGCGGCCGGTGCTGGACGGGTTCGACCTCACCGTCGAGCCGGGCGAGTTCCTGGCCGTGGTGGGGGAGTCCGGCGCCGGGAAGTCCACCCTGCTGCGGCTGCTGCTCGGGCTGGACACGCCGGACACCGGAGCCGTCCTCGTCGACGGGCGGGACCTGCGCGAGCTGGACCTGGACGCCGTGCGCCGGCAGATCGGGTACGTGCCCCAGGACACCAGGGTGCTGCGCGGCGACGTCCGGTCGGTGATCCTCGGCACCACGGCCGGGCTCGACGACGCCGACGCCTGGCGGGCGGCCGAACTCGCCGGCGTCGCCGCCGACCTCGCCGCGCTGCCGATGGGCCTGGACACCCGGCTCACCGACGGCACCGCCGGGTTCTCCGGCGGCCAGCTGCAGCGGTTGCTGATCGCCCGCGCACTGGCCGGCCACCCCCGGCTGCTGCTCCTCGACGAGGCGACCAGCGCGCTGGACAACGCCACGCAGGACGGCATCAGCGAGGCGGTCGGCGCCCTCGGGATCACCCGGGTCGTCGTCGCCCACCGGCTCAGCACCATCCGCCGCGCCGACCGGATCGCGGTCGTCGCCGACGGCCGGGTGGCCGAGTGCGGCGACTACGACGCGCTGGTCGCCGCCGGCGGCCGGTTCGCCCGGCTGGTGGCGACCCAGCTCACCTGACCGGCCCGCACCCGGCACACGTACGCAAAAAAGAAAGGCACAGGGGGACATGGCAACGACACCGAACGGACAGGCCGCCCGGACCACGACCAGGTTCAAGCGGTACCTGCGCAGCACCACCGTCGACGGCGACGGCGTCTACCTGACGACCGAACGCTCGGGGCAGATCCGGCTGGAAGGCCGCATGATCGAGCTGATGGCGCCGCTGCTGCAGGGCGGCCACGGCCGCGCCGACATCGTCCGGGCACTCGACGGCGAGTTCCCCGCCGCCCGCGTGGAGCGCGCGCTGGACCGGCTGCTGGCCGCCGGCCACCTCGTCGAGGCCGACGCGGACACCGACCCGCGGGCGGCCGGCTACTGGGAACTGCTCGGCGTGGACGGCGACACCTCCGTCCGGCGTGCCATGAACGTCGACGTCGTCACCGTCGGCGAGGTGCGCCGCGAGTGGTTCGAGGAGGCCGCCGAGGCCGCCGGCCTCACCCTCACCGGCCCGGCCGACAGCGCGCTGACCGTCGTCCTCACCGACGACTACCTGCGCCCCGAACTCACCGAGCTGAACCGGCGGTTCCTCGCGGAGGGCAAGCCGTGGATGCCGGTGAAGCCGGTCGGTTCCACCGTGTGGAGCGGCCCGGTGTTCCGGCCCGGTGACGGCCCCTGCCACGAGTGCCTGCGCATCCGCCTCGCCAACAAGCACATGCTCACCTCCTACCTGCGCCAGCGCGGCGTGCTGACCGGCCCGCTGGTCGGCTCGGTCACCGACCTGCCGGGCACCGTCCGGCTCGGCGTCGGCCTGGCGGCGCTGGAGGCGGCCAAGTTCGTCGCCGGAGCGAAGGGTTCGCCCTTCCTGGAGCTCCCGCGTGACCAGGTCACCTCCTTCGACACCCTCACGGCCCGCACCGAGGCCCACCCCGTCACCCGGCGCCCGCAGTGCCGGGAGTGCGGCGACCCGGAGCTGCAGGCGGCCCGGCAGCGCGGGCCCGTCGAACTCACCAGCCGCGGCAAGGCCGTCGCCTCGGACGGCGGCCACCGGGCCAAGGACCCGCAGGAGTTCCTCGACACCTTCCAGCACCTGGTCAGCCCGATCAGCGGCCCCGTCAGCAGCCTGGTGAAGGTGCCGCTGGAGGTGGAGGGCCTGCACACCTACACCGCGGGCCAGAACTTCGCCGTGCCCATGGCCAACGCGTCCGACCTGCGCGCCGGACTGCGCAGCGCCAGCTCGGGCAAGGGCATCAGCGACCTCCAGGCCCGCGCCAGCGCCCTCGGCGAGGCCATCGAGCGGTACTCGGGCGTCTTCCACGGCGACGAGGCCCGCATCACCGCCCGTCTCGCCGAGCTCGACCCGGACGACGTCATCACGCCCAACGACCTGCACCAGTACAGCGAGCAGCAGTTCGCCGAGCGCGCCGAGTGGAACGCCCGGCCCTCGCACTTCCACTGGGTGGCTCCCGCGATGGACCCGAACGAGCCCGCCGAGTGGTCCCCGGTCTGGTCGCTGACCGAGCAGCGGCACAAGTACCTGCCGACCTCGGCCCTGTACTTCTCCTACACGGGTGCCACCGAGAGCGGGGAACGGCTCTACAACGCCGGTGCCAACTCCAACGGTTGCGCGGCCGGCACCACCCTGGAGGACGCGATCCTGCAGGGGTTCTTCGAACTGGTCGAGCGCGACAGCGTCGCCATGTGGTGGTACCACCGCCTGCGGATGCCGCGCATCGACCTGGACAGCTTCGACGACCCCTACTTCCGGCAGTGGCAGGAGCGGTACCGCTCGCTGAACCGCGAGACCTGGGTGCTGGACGTCACCAACGACCTCGGCATCCCGACCGTCGTCGCCGTCTCCTACCGCACCGACAAGCCCGTCCAGGACATCCTGTTCGCCCTCGGCTCGCACTTCGACGTACGGATCGCCATCGGCCGCGCCCTGTCGGAGATGAACCAGTTCCTGCCCGCCGTCATCGGCGTCGGCGCCGACGGCACCGGCCGCTACGCCTACGACGACCCCGACCAGCTGGCCTGGTGGCGCACCGCCACCCTGGACAACCAGCCGTACCTGCTGCCCGCCGACGGTGCCGTGCGCACCGCCGCCGACTACGCCCCGCACGTCTCGGCGGACCTGCGCGACGACGTCCTGCGCGCCCAGCGCGTGGTCGAGGACAAGGGCATGGAGATGCTCGTCCTGGACCAGACGCGCGTCGACATCGGCCTGCCGGTCGCCCGCGTCATCGTCCCCGGCATGCGCCACTTCTGGCCGCGCTACGCGCCCGGCCGGCTCTACGACGTGCCGGTCGAGATGGGCTGGCTCGACCACAAGCCGACCGAGTCCGACCTCAACCCGATTGCGATGTTCCTGTGACCGACGCTCCTGTGACCGATGTTCCCGTGACCGACGTTCCCGTGACCGACGTTCCTGTGACGACCACCATCGAATCCACCCGGCTCACCGAGGGCACCGTTTTCCGCCAGGGCGTGGTGTGCGAACACCGCGACGGCACCGTCCTGTTGGGCCTGCGCAACCAGACCGGCTACCGGCTCAGTCACGTCACTCCCGGCATCGTCGGCCTGCTGCACCGGCTGACCGGCGAGGCCGTGCCCGCCGGTGCCCTCGCCGACGGACTCGACGAGCGCGAACAGCGCCAGCTGCCCCGCGTCCTGGAGCGCATCGCGCCGTTCCTGGCCCGCGCCCAGCTCGTCGACGGCACCGCGCTCCTGTCCGTCGAGGCCACCGCGCCGGTCGAGCCGTACACGGCGCTGCCGGTCCGCCCCGACCAGCCCGTGCGGCTCTCGAAGTTCACGCTGCTGCGCCGCCGCGAGGGCGCGCTCGTGCTGGAGACGCCGTTGACGGCGTTCCGGTGCGTGGTGCGCTCGGAGGCCGCCGCCGCCGTGGTGAGCGCGCTCGCCGGCACCGCCACGGCGGCCGAACTGGCCCGCCCCGGACTGCCCGCCGAGGCCGTCGCCGAACTGCTCGGACACCTGGTGGGCGCCTCCTTCGCCGACGCGGGCACCCGGGAGGCGGACGGGGACCGGTTCGCCGCGGACGACGACGAGGTGCTGCGCCAGTGGGACGTCCACGACCTGTACTTCCACTCCCGCAGCCGGCTCGGCCGCACCGACGAGCCCTACGGCGGGCGCTTCCCGCACGTCGGCACCATCGAGCCGCTGGCCCCGGTGCGCCCGGCGCCGATCGGCGAGCCGATCCCGCTGCACCGGCCGCAGCTCGACGAGATCCTCTCCCGTGACCCGAGCCTGGTCGCCGTGATGGAGGGCCGCCAGTCGATCCGCTCCTACGGTGAACAGCCGCTTCACGTCGACCAGTTGGGCGAGCTCCTGTACCGGACCGCCCGGGTCCGCGGCGTCTACGGCCCGCGTCCCGACCAGAAGATGCCCTACGCGGGCTCCACCCGCCCCTACCCGTGCGGCGGGGCCGCCTACGAGCTGGAGCTGTACCTGACCGTGCGCCGTTGCGTGGGCCTGGAGCCGGGGGTCTACCACTACGACGCCGCCGGGCACGTCCTGCGCCTGATCAACGAGGACGCGGAGACCCGGCAGCAGCTGATCGACCTGGGGTCGCTGTCGACGGGCGGGGAGGCGGTCCCCGACGTGCTGGTCACGGTGACCTCCCGCTTCCAGCGGCTCTCGTGGAAGTACCAGTCCATCGCCTACGCCGTCACCCTCAAGCACGTCGGCGTGCTCTACCAGTCGATGTACCTGGTCGCCACGGCCATGGGGCTGGCCCCGTGCGGGCTGGGCAGCGGCAACTCCGAGCTCGCCGAGCGCGCCTTCGGCCTCGACCCGCTGCGGGAGTCGGCCGTCGGCGAGTTCCTGCTGGGCAGCGCGCCCGAGGTCCGGCCCGCGCCGGAGAGCGCCCGGGGCGCCGCCGACTGGCGGCCCGGCAACGACCCGCAGTGGCAGCAGGACGTCCGGCACCTGCTGCCCTGACGTTCCGACACGGTGAGAGACACGGTGAGAGGAGACCAGTGGTGACGCAGATCGCGCCACTCGTCGTGACCCGGGTCTGCGGGCTGCCCGCCGACGCGGTGGACGCGCTGCGGGCCGACGGCACCGTCTCCGGCGTACGGCGCGCCGTGGACGCGGAGGACCGGGCCCGGCGGCTCGCGGACGCCCTCGGCGACGCGCTGCACGCCGTCGTGCCCGGGCTCGACCGGGCGGCCCGCAGGGCCGTGCTCCGGCTGCGCCGCGACGCCCACAACCTGCGGCTGACCGAGGCCACCGGGGCGGCGGCCGACCTGGCCGCGCAGTGGGTGGACGGCCCGACGGCCGGGCTGCTGGACTCCTGGCGGGAAGCGGTGCGGGACGCCCAGGCGGCCCTGGCGGACGCCCGGACGGCGGCCGCCACGGAGCTGCCGGCGGCCGGACGGGCGGTGCTCGACCGGCTCGCGGACCCCCGGGTGGCCCGCGGACTGGCCCTGGCCAGCCCGGACTTCACCCGGGAGCTGCTCGGGCGGCCGGCCGCCGGGGCACCCGGCTGGGACGCCCGCCTCGCCCGCACCGCGACCGCCTACCTCACCCGTACGGCCCTCAAGCCCAGCCCGTTCGGCACCCTGACGATGGTCGGCGCCGCCGCCCTCCCGGCGCCGCTCACGGACGGTCCGGCGCCGTCCTCCGGCGACCACACTGCCGGCCACACCGCCGTCTCCTCCTCCCGGGCCGCCGCGCTGCACCTGCTGCACCTGTGGGCCTGCGCACCGGAGGCGCCCGACTGGATCCGGCTCCTGCCCCACCCGGGCGTCCGTGGCGGCCTGGCCGCACTGCCGCTGTACGGCCACGCGGCCGGGGTGTTCCTCCGGGAGGACGAGGTCACCGACGTGTCCACGGTCCGCGGGATCCTCGCTGAGCTGCCGGCCGAGCCGGTCTCCGTCGGGGAGGCGGCCCGGCTGCTCGGCGTCGGCCCCGAGGACATCGCCCGGTTCGTCGCCATGGGACTGCTCCTGCCGGTGACACCGTGGGAGCTGTCCGACGGCCGGCACTTCACCGCCCTGGCGGCTGCGGCGGCCGGCTCGCCGCACCCGGTCGCCGAGGCCGTGCGCACCCTCGCGGACAGCGAGGAGCTCGTCGCCCGGGGGGCCAGGGCCGCCGAGCGCACGGCGGCCGTCGGCCGGGCCCGCGCGGCCCTCGGCGCCGCCCACGCGGCGCTCCGCCGCCGTCCCCCGGACTGGCTGCCGGACGCCGGTCTCCTGCACGAAGCCGTGGCCCACCCCGCCGGGCACAGCGCGCTGCCGCTCCCCGCATCCTTCGCGGACCTCCGGGTCCTCGGCGCGGAACTGGGGCGCCAGGTCCGCCGGTCCGCGCTGTACGACCGCCTGGTGCGGCACTTCCTGCGCCGCCACGGCGCCGACGGCAGCGGCGACCTGCTCGCGTTCTGCTACGACTTCCTCTCCGCCGACCCGTTCTGGTTCGCCGACCGCGCGCCCGACACCCTGCCGGAGGCGGCGCCCGGGCACCGTACGCTCGCCGCCCCGGCGCAGACCGTGTTCTTCCAGACGGCGGGCCCGCTGCTCGTCGTCAACCGCGTCTACAGCGGCTTCAGCGGCATGGTCGCCCGCTGGGCGGCGATCCCCGCCCTGCACGACCCCATCGACACCGCCGTCACCGGCTGGCTCGAAGCGCTGCACCCCGAGTGCCGGGTGTACCAGATGTCGGCGCACGCGGACTGGATCGAGTTCCAGCGGCCCGCGCTGCGGGGTCTGCCGCAGACCGGCTGGGGGCCCGAGCTCGCCGAAGCATCGCGCACCGCACGGGACTTGAACGGCTTCACGCTGGCCTTCGACTCCGCCACCGGCACGCTCCAGGCCACCGACCCCGACGGCCGGCCCGCCGCCTTCGCCTACCTCGGCGCCGTGCCGCCGCAGTCCCTGCACGGCGTGGACCGGCTGCTGGCCACCCTCAGCGACCCCTGGACCCTGGCCCAGCCCGCCACCGGCACCGGCAGCGGAACCGGGCACCAGCCCCGGCTCCAGCGCGGCACCATCGTCCTGCGCCGGGCCTGCTGGGAGTTCGGCCCGGGAGACCTGCCGCGCGCAGGCAAGGGGCAGGACCCGGTCGACTTCCTCGCCGCCGTCGAACGCTGGCGCCGCGACCACGGACTGCCCGAGGAGGTCTTCCTCACCAGGCTGTCGCCCGCGCAGCACCACAAGCCCCAGTGGGTCGGCTTCCGCCACCCGCACACCGTGTGGTCGGCCCTGCGGCGGATCGACGCCCGCACGACCGGGATCCGGCTCACCGAAGCCCTGCCGGCCCACGACCGGCACCCCGCGGCACCGGGCGGGGACGGCCGGCCCCGCGCCACCGAGTACATCGCCATGCTGCGGCAGAGCGCGACCGAGGAGCCCACATGACGGGACGCCAGGACTGGCTCTACTACCGCGTCTACGTCGCGAGCATCCCGGAGATCCGGCGACTGGTCGAGGAGGTCGTCACCCCCGCCGTCCGGGAGTTCGCCGCCGAGGACCCCGACCTGCACTGGTTCTTCCTGCAGTACGTCGACCTGATCGGCCTCCAGCTGCGGTTGCGGCTGCGCGGGACACCCGCCCGGCTCGCCCGGTACGAGCGCGCCCTGGACCCGGCCTTCGACTCCGCCCTCGACGCGCTCGCCGCCGACGCGAACGACCCGCCCGGGCCGTTCCCGCCCCGGCGCACCGTGGTCAAGCGGCTGTACGAGCCCGAGTACGCCAAGTTCGGCGGACCGGACGGCGTGGCCCTGGCCGAGCGGCTCATGCGGCGGGGCAGCGAGGCCGCCCTGCTGTGCGCGGGCCCCCGGCACCGGGCGCGGCGCACCACGATCGCCGCCGCCCACACCCACCTCGTCACCGCCCACCTGCCGGCGACGCAGCGCACCGCGTTCCTGCACCAGTACGCGTGGTACTGGGCCGGCCGCGGTCGCCGCGACGCCCCCTCGCCGCGCGCCCTGCCCCGGCTCGCCCCCGGCGACGCCCAGGCCGTCCGGCGGGCCGAGGTGCTGCACGGCCGGGTCGGCGACGTCCTCGCCGACCGGGAACTGGGCCCTGTCCTCGGGTCCTACGCCGACGACTTCTGGCGGCTGGTGGGCGAGGCCGGCCTCGCCCGGCCCGACTACCTGACCGCCTTCCACCACATCCACCTCATGAACAACCGGCTCGGCGTGGTGCCGGGAGAGGAGTACCAGATCGCCCGGCTGCTGTGGTTGCACCGCATCGCGGGGGCCGCCCGGGCGACATGACGAAAGTCATGGTGACGGTGGTGCGGAACGCCTCCGGAACCCGTGCGGTCCGCTCTACTGGCGCGACCGCCGGATTCCTAAGGTCGAAGCATGAACACCGAATCCGCGATCCGGGTCGCCGACCTGCGTGTCGACTACGGAGCGAAGACCGCCGTGGCCGGCATCAGTTTCGACGTGCGCCCGGGTGAGGTCGTCGCGCTGCTCGGCACCAACGGCGCGGGCAAGACGACCACCATGGACGTGCTGGAGGGCTATCTGCGGCCCGCGTCGGGCAGCGTCACGGTCCTCGGCCACGATCCGTTCACCGAGCGCGCGCGCATCGCCCCGCAGATCGGCATCATGCTGCAGGAGGCGGGCTTCTTCGGCGAACTCACCGTCGCCGAGACGGTGCGCGCCTGGCGCCGCTTCACCCCGAACGCGGCCTCCGTCCAGGACGCGCTGCGCCTGGTCGACCTGGAGGACCGGGCCAGGACCAGGGTCGGCCGGCTCTCCGGCGGCGAGCGCCGCCGGCTCGACCTGACGCTCTCCGTCCTCGGCCGGCCCCGGCTGCTGTTCCTCGACGAACCCACCACCGGACTCGACCCCGAATCCCGCCGCGAGACCTGGCGGTTCCTCAAGCGGATGGTCGAGGACGGCATGACCATGCTGCTGACGACGCACTACATGGAAGAGGCCGAGTACCTCGCCGACCGCGTCGCCATCATGGACCACGGCCGCATCGTGCGGCACGGACGGGTGGACGAGGTGCTCGCCCAGGAGGCGAGCACACGGATCTCCGTGACCGCCGACGCCACCGTCAACGCCCGTACCCTGCCGCCGTTCCCCGGCACCGGGGTGAGCGAGGCCGACGGCCGCGTCACCCTCGTCGCCGACGACCCGCAGCCCGTCCTGGGGCTGCTGCTGAAGTGGGCCGACGACAACGCGGTCCGCCTGCGCGGCCTCGAAGTGCGCTCGGCATCCCTGGAGGACGTCTTCCTCGACGTCGCCGCGACCGGAAAGGGACGGTCATGACCTGGCTGCGTCTCACCTCCTCCCAGTTCCTGCTCTCCCAGCGCGTGTACTGGCGCGACCTCGGCTTCGCCCTCACCGGGGCGCTGCTGCCGCTCGGGCTGAGCCTCGCCTACTCGATCAGCCAGCACGGCAAGGGCGAGATCGACGGCTACGACACCGGCGTCTACCTGCTGCCGGGGTTCGCCGGCTTCGTGCTGCTGTGGATCGTCTACAACGTCATCAACTCCGCGGCCTCCCGCCGCGACAAGCTCGTCTACAAGCGGCTGCGCGGCACCGCGCTGCCCGACACCGCGATCCTCACCGGGGAGGCGGCCAGCGGCAGCGTCACCAGCCTCCTGCAGGTGGTGATCCTCCTGGTGGTGGGCACCCTGGCGATCGACGCCCCGGCCCCGCACAACCCCCTGCTGCTGCTCCTCGGCATCGTGCTCGGCGCCGTCGCCTTCTCGCTGCTGGCCATCGGGCTGTCCGGGCTGCTGCCCTCCGGCGAGGTCTCCACCTGGATCGTGACCCCGGTGATCCTGGCGATGATGATGACCTCGGGAATCGCCATGCCGATCAGCGAACTGCCCGGCTGGGCCCAGCACGTGGCCCCCTACCTGCCCTCCAGCCCGGTCGTGGAGATCGTCCGCACCGCCTGGCTCGGCCGTGACTTCGCGAGCGACCCGACGGTGGCCGGCGTCCCGGCCGCGGTGGACCTGGTCGGCTCCTTCAAGGCCTGCGCCCAGCCGATCGGCATCCTGTGCGCCTGGGCCGGCCTGTCCTTCTCCATGGGCAAGCGCTTCTTCCGCTGGGATCCGCGCCGGTCCGGCTGAACCGCCGGGCCCCGAAACGTGTCGATAGGGTCGAAGGACAGCAAATCGAGTCGCGAAGGGGGATCCGCAGGTGGGAGCTCGAACTCCGGCCGCAGTGGCCCGCATCGTGGCGTGGCTCATCCTGCTGACCGCGGCCGTCTTCCTCGCCGAGGGGCTGGTGCTGTGGCTGCGCCACCGCCCGTCGCTCGGCCTGGTCTGCCTCGCCGCCGTCGGCCTGCTGGCCTTCGCCGTCACGTTCTCCCGCACGGTGTACGACGTCGTCGCCCGCAGCGGCGCACGCGACCGGCACGTGCCGGACGTGGCGATCTGCACCAGCGTCGCGTTCGCCCTGCTGCTCCTGCTGGGCGGAGCCTGGGGCGCGCTGCCCTCCCTGGCCGCGTGCGCCGCCGTCGTCACGCTGAGCGCCCGCCGCTCGGTCTGGGCCGCCACCGGCATCCTCCTCGGCATGGTCCTGTCCGGTCTGCTCCTCGGCATGCCCACGGACCTGGTGGTGGACGTCGTGGTCCGCAGCGTGGTCACCGTGGTGGTGGTCGGGGCCCTCGGCCTGCTGCCGTCCTTCGCCCGCGAGATCCACGACAACCGGGCCGAACTGGCCCGGCTGGCGGTCGTCGAGGAGCGGCTGCGCTTCGCCCGTGACCTGCACGACGTGCTCGGCCACGGCCTGTCGGTCGTCGGCATGAAGCTGGAGGTGGCACTGCTCCTGCTGCGCAACGATCCCGACCGTGCCCGCACCGAGATCGAGCAGGCGCTCGGCGTCTCGCGCGAGTCCGTGTCCGATCTGCGCTCCCTGGTGCGGGGCTACCGTCAGCCGTCCCTGGAGGCCGAACTGGAGGGCGTCCGCTCGGTCCTGCGGTCAGCCGGCATCGCGTGCCGCACCGACCAGGTGCCGCCGGGCGTCCCGCAGCCCCTCCAGGACGCGGCCGGGTGGGTCGTCCGGGAGGGCGTCACCAACGTGCTGCGGCACAGCGCCGCCACCGAGTGCCGCATCAAGCTCCGGGTCGACGGCGGACGCCTGCTCGTCGAGGTCGCCAACGACAGGGCCCGTCCGAACGGCGCGTCCGACGGCAACGGCCTGCGCGGCCTGCGCGAGCGCCTCGCCGACATCGGCGGCGAGCTGACCGCGGGACCGGACGGCAGCGGGGGCTTCCGGCTTCTGGCCCATGCCCCGCTGCAGCACACCGCGTTCGGCCCGGCGGCCCGCGACCGGACCACGTACGAACACGCCGCGCAGGAACGCACCACGCACGAATGCACCGCGCAGAGGGGACCCGCATGACGATCCGCATCGCCGTCGCCGACAACGAGGCCTTCATCCGCGACTCGCTGTCCGTGCTGCTCTCCGCACACGACGACCTCGACGTCGTGGCCACCGCCGCGGACGGCACCGGCGCCGTCGCGGCCGTGCGCGCGGGTGGCGTCGACGTGGCGGTCCTCGACCTCGACATGCCGGTGATGGACGGACTCGCCGCCGCCGAGGCCATCCGGAACGGCCCGACCGCGTGCGGGATCGTCATCCTGACCAGCCACGGCCGCCCCGGCCACCTCCAGCGCGCGCTGAGCCTCGGCGTCCGGGGCTTCGTCACCAAGGACACCCCGGCCGCCCGGCTCGCCGAGGTGGTCCGCACCGTGCACCGCGGCGGCCGGTACATCGACCCGGAGATCGCCACCGACGCCCTGACCCTCGGCGACAACCCGCTCTCCGCCCGCGAACGCGAGGTCCTCGGCCTGGCCGGCGACGGCCTGTCCACCGCCCGCATCGCGGCCCGCACGCACCTCGCCGAGGGCACCGTCCGCAACTACATGTCCTCGGCGCTCACCAAGCTCGGCGTCGACAACAAGCTCGCCGCCTACCAGCGTGCGAAGGAAACGGGCTGGCTGTAACCGGTACCGACCGAACGGGCCGGCCGCCACCGGACCGACCGCAACACGAGGGGGACCACATGGAATCCGGTGCGACCGGCACCACGAGTGTCATGGACCCGACCGGCGTCGGCGACCTCGGGGACGTCCTTCCCGGGGCGAGGAGCCTGTACGAGGCCCTGCACGCCGCACCCGAACCGTCCGGGCAGGAGGAGGCGACCGCCCGGCTGTTCGCCGCCCGGCTGCGGGAGACCGGCTGCGAGGTCACCACCGGCATCGGCGGCCACGGCGTCGTCGCCCTGCTGAGCAACGGTCCGGGACCGGTCGTGGCCCTGCGCGCGGAACTGGACGCCCTGCCCGTGACCGAGACGACCGGTCTGCCGTACGCCTCCCGCACCCCGGGCGTCATGCACGCCTGCGGACACGACGCCCATCTCGCCTGCGCGGCCGGGACCGCGGCCTGGCTCGCCGCCCACCGCGACCGCTGGGCCGGGACGCTGATGGTCATCGGTCAGCCGGCCGAGGAGACCCTCTCCGGCGCCCGGGCGCTGCTCGACGACGGCCTCTACGACCGCTTTCCCCGTCCCGACGCCGTCCTCGCCCAGCACGTCGCCCCGCTCCCCTGCGGGGTCGTCGCGCACGGCCCCGGCGCCCTGACCTCCGCCACCGCGCTCGTGAACGTCGTCATCCCCGGCCGGGGAGGCCACGGCGCCACCCCGCACCTGACCGTCGACCCGGTCGTCACCGCCGCCGCCGTCGTCCAGCGGCTGCAGACCGTCGTCTCGCGCGAGAACAACCCCTTCGAGCCGCTCGTCCTGACCGTGGGTACCCTGCACGCCGGAACGGCCGCGAACGTCGTCCCCGACCGGGCCGAACTCGGCATCAGCATCCGCTGCTACGGCGACGGACAGCTCGACCGGGCCGTCGCCGCCGTCCGCCGCATCGTCCGGGCCGAGTGCGAGGCCGCCGGCTGCCCGGAGGAACCGGTCGTACGGGTCGGCCCTACCGCCCCCGTCACCTTCAACGACCCGGCGGCCGCCGCCCGGGTGCGCGCCGCCCACACCCGGCTGTTCGGCGAACGGCGGGTCCTCAGCACGCCGCCGATGCTGGCCAGCGAGGACTTCGGCCGGTTCGCCGCCGACGGAGTGCCCACCGTCTACTGGTTCCTCGGCTCGGTCGCCGTCGACGACTGGCGTGCCGCTCCCGGGCGCACCCCGCAGGAGAAGACGGCGGCCCTCCCCGCCAACCACGCCCCCGATTTCGCGCCCGCGCCCGAAGCCACCCTGCGCAACGGCGTCCTGGCGGCCACCTCGGCCGTCCTGGCCTGGCTCGGTGCGAGCCGACCCGAGGACCTTCCGGCGCCGCAGGGGGCGTGACCGCCGCGCGCGATTGGCTACAACAACGGCATGTCGTTATCCTTTTGTCATATTTGCGGACGCTTTGGGAGGGGAAGTCCACTATGTCGTCGGGGGACGGTTCGGGGGACGGTACGGAAAGAACGGTGAGCGTCGTCCTCGTCGATGACGAGGCCCTGCTGCGATCGGGGCTGGCGGCGATCCTCAACTCGGCGGCGGACATCGAGGTCGTGGGCAGCTGCGCGGGCTCCGAGGCGCTCGCCGTCGTCACCGAACGGCAGCCGGACGTGGTTCTGCTGGACGTGCGGATGCCGGACGTCGACGGCCTGACCGTCCTGCGCGAGCTCGTGCGACTGCCGCAGCCCCCGCAGGTGTCGATGCTCACCGCGTTCGACGCCGACCAGTACCTGGCCGAGGCGCTCGGCGCCGGAGCCGTCGGCTTCCTGCTCAAGGACATGAGCCCCGAGGAGCTGATCAGGGCGGTCCGGGCCCTGGCCACGGGAAGCGGCTGCCTGTCGGCACCGATGGTGCGCCGCCTGTCCCGCCAGGAGGTGGCCGGCCCCGACCTGCCGGCCGACACCACGCCGGCCGACACCGCGCTGGCCGAACTGTCCGAGCGGGAGCGCAACATCCTCGCGCTGCTGGGCAGCGGGCTGTCCAACGTGGAGATCGGCCGCAAGCTCCTCCTCGGGACGGCCACCGT
This sequence comes from Kitasatospora sp. NPDC093558, assembly GCF_040683475.1. Taxonomy (NCBI): domain Bacteria; kingdom Bacillati; phylum Actinomycetota; class Actinomycetes; order Kitasatosporales; family Streptomycetaceae; genus Kitasatospora; species Kitasatospora sp. NPDC093558. Next base: position 18,586 of record NZ_JBFBDY010000065.1, read on the forward strand.
GAAGGACCACGTCCGGAGCGTCCTGGCCAAGCTCCGCGTCAGCAACCGGGTGCAGGCCGCCGTCCTGGCCGAGCGCTCCGGCCTGCTCGGCCCGCCACGGCCGTGACGCGCCGCAGCGCGCGAACCGCGACGCGTCCCAGGCCGGTGTGACCTGGGACTTCGTCGTCGGTGGCGGTGCGTCAGGCGCGGGTGGGGACTCGGCGCAGGGTGCGGATAGGGCGGGTGAGGAGGAGGGCGCCGGCGGTGCCGAGGGCCACCACGACGCCGACCTGGAGGACGCGGTCGGTGCCGAAGGCCCCGACGGCCGGGCCGGCCAGGGCGCTGCCGATGGGGTACATGCCGACCGAGCCCGCCACCTCGTAGGCGTGGACGCGGTTGAGGACCTCGCCCGGGACCTGGGTCTGGACGCTGGTGGCCCACATCACGCCCCAGACGCCGATGCCGACGCCGACCGCGAACTGGGCGGCGGCGAGCAGCCAGACCGGCCAGTCGAGCACGATGCCGAGCGGGTAGAGCGGGTAGGCGAGCATCGCCACGGCCCCGGCGGCGAGGGGGCGTTCGGGCTTGTAGCGGATTGCCAGCAGGCCGCCGGCCACGGTGCCCGCGCCCAGGGCGCAGTTGACCAGGCCGAAGGCGGTCGCGCCGTGCTCGGGGACGATGACGCCGGCGGCGACGGACAGCTGCGGGCCCCAGGAGAGCACCGCGAAGACCATCCAGATCACGATCACGCCCCACAGCCAGCTGCGGGAGCGGAACTCCCGCCAGCCGACGGCCAGGTTGTGCCACAGGCTCTCGCCGGCCGGCGGGGCGGGCACCACGCCGAGCCGCAGCGCGAGCAGGCAGAACGCGCTGGTCCCGTAGGCGATCGCGGAGATCACCATCACCCAGCCGGTGGCCCCGAGGCCGACCATGGCGCCGGCCAGGGCCGGGCCGCCGAGGCCGGTGAGCGCCTCGGAGGTGCGCAGCACCCCGTTGGCGCCCTGGACGTCCCGGGAGACGAGCGGGACGGTCGAGGAGGCGCCCGGCTGGAACATCGCGTTGGCGGTGCCGGCCACCACGAGCAGCGTGTACAGCTGCCACAGGTGGTCGATGCCGTGGATGAACAGGAAGGCGAGCAGCACGTGCGCGGCGAGGTTCGTCAGGTCGGCGGCGATCATCATCCGGCGGGCGGTGAACCGGTCGGCGAGGACGCCGCCGAACAGCACCAGGCCGGCGAAGGGGCCCACCAGGAAGGCCATCGAGTAGCCCGCGGTGTCCAGGCCGTACCCGCCGCTGAGCAGACCGGCCGAGACCGCGACCGGCAGCATGGCCCAGCTGAGCAGGCCCGCGCTGCGGGCGGTGAAGTAGTACCGGAAGTTGCGCGACCAGATCGCGGGTTCGGTGCTCGGCGGCGCCTCGGCGGGCCGGTCCTCCACCCGCGCGGACGCGGCCGCGGGGGCGTGGTCGGTCAAGCGTTCTTCCATGACGGTTCGGTCCTCCGCTGGTGGATCGTGGTGTTCAGGGTCGGGTGACGGGCGGCGGGTCGAGCTCCCCGACGGTGACCGGTTCCAGGCCGCGTTCGAGCAGGCCCTCGACGATCGCCGGGAGCGCCCGCACGGTCTGGCCGCGGTCGCCGGCGCCCTCGTGCATCAGCACCACCGAGCCGGGCCCGGCGGCGTCCAGGACGGTCGCGGCGATCCGCTCCGGCCCCGGCCGCGTCCAGTCGCGGGAGTCCACGTCGAACATGGTCAGGGTGGCCGGGTGGGCCTCCAGGGCGGCCGGCACCTCGGGGCTCAGCGCGCCGTACGGCGGCCGGAACCGGGTCGGGGCGGTGCCGGTCACCCGGGCCACCGCCTCCGCCGTGCGGTCGAGCTGTTCGCGCAGCTGGTCCACCGTCAGGTCGGGCAGGAAGGGGTGCGACCAGGAGTGGTTGCCCAGCTCGTGGCCGGCCGCGGCGATCCGGCGCACCTCGTCGGGCAGCGCCGCGGCGTGGTGGCCGACGCAGAAGAACGTCGCCCGGATCCGGTAGCGGTCGAGGATCTCCAGCACCCGGCGGGTGTGCACCGGGTCGGGGCCGTCGTCGAAGGTGAGCGCGACGCGCGGGACGTCCCGGCGGCCGTGCTCGAACCAGCGTCCGGCCGCCACCAGGGCGTCCCGGGTGGGCTCGCTGCGCCGCACGACGTCGAAGAACTCGTCGGCCCGGCCGGTCAGGCTGCCGCCCTCGGCGGTCACCCGGGCCAGCGTGCCGGGCGCGGTCCTGGCCTGCTCCGCCAGCCGTCCGGCCGGGACCGAACCGAACCGCGGCCGCGGCGGGAGCACCCAGGGGTCCGCGCGGTACACCTCCAGGCCGGCCGCCGTCATCGGGCCGTCGAGCAGGCCGTTGGTGCTGTCGAGTACCACCGCCACCGGTCCGCTCGCTGAGCCCAGGACCCTTATCCAGCCGATGAGTTCGGCGACGTCGGCGGCACCCCAGTGGCGGGGATCGGCGGCCCGCCGCCCGGCGCCGTCGAGGACCTCGACCTCGTAGCCCGCGCCCGTCCAGGCGATCCCCGCATACCGCGTGCTCACGCGTCCCCCAGGGCGAGCGCCTCCGCGACGATCGACTGCTCGACCCCGCGCAGGAACCGCTCCATCCCCGCGCGGTCGAGGACGGCCGGGTCGGCGGTCATGGCGAGGTCCAGGGCGCCCGGGGCGGTCAGCACGTCCACCGCCATCGAGACGTTCACCCGGGCCGGGAAGTCCGTCGGCCAGCTCAGCTCGGTGCGGCCGGCCAGCTCGCCCAGCGCCTCCCGCGGCCGCTCGACGGTGTCGAACGGGCCGCTGCCCGGATCCCTGGTGTCGTTCCACCAGTACGAGTGGTCGGCCGCCTCCCCCCGCTCGACCAGCAGCGCCACCTCCCGCTCCAGCGCCCACTTGTCGTACGCGGCGTGGCGGAACGCGCCGAACGAGACGGACCGCGTCCGCCGCACCGCGTCCACGAAGTCCCGGCCCGCGTCCGGGAGCCGGAACAGGGCCTCCTGCGCCACCGTGCTGACCGCCGCGGTCGCGGCCGGCTGGAAGCGGTTGCCCACCACCACCTGGAACAGCACGTCGCTGCTCCCGGACATCCTGGCCAGCTGGTGCGAGGCCGCCCCGAGCAGCACCGCGGCGTCGCTCACCGCCAGGTGCTCGGCCACCCGCTCGACGGCGACGGCCAGCGCGGGCGAGCGCAGCAGCGCGTTGGGGAACAGCCGGTGCGGGTCGGCCGCGAGCTCCGGCGCGGCGGGCTCCCGGAAGATCCGCCGGGGGCCGGCGGCCAGCTGCTCGCACCAGTAGCGGCGGGCGGCCTCGTCCCGGCGGCGGCCGAGCGGCGAGGCCTGGACCGCCGCGGCGTCCAGGGGCTGGAGGGCGGGGCGGGAGCCGCGCAGCGACGCGGCGGTCGCGCCCGCCTCGATCGACCGCAGGTCGCGCAGCAGCCGGACCAGCCCCCAGTAGTCCATGCCGGCGTGCGAGCCGGTCAGCACCAGCCGGTGGACGAGCCCCTCGCACTCCACGAGGCCGACCCGCAGCGGCCACTCCCGGGTGTGGTCGAAGGGGCGCCCGGCCAGCTCCTTGAGGAAGCCGGCGGCCACCGCCGGGGCCTCGGCCACCGCGCACCGCCGGACCTCCACCGGGAGTTCGCCGCTGCCGTCCACCACCTGCTCCAGCCCGTCCTCGCCGGCCGGCAGCAGCCTGGTGTGCAGGCTGTCGTGGAGGTGGAGGAGCTCCGTCAGCTCCGCGAGGACGCGGGCGGCCGGGCGGGGCGGGGTGAGGGGAAGCTCGGTGGGCAGGTTGTACCGGGGGGCGTCGTCGCCCAGCCGGGTGACGACGCCCCAGATCGCCCGCTGCCCCCAGGTGGCCGGGCCCGTCCCGGCTCGTGCGGAATCCAGCCTGATGGTCTGCTCGTTGACCGTGGTCATCGTGTTCCAACCGTCCCTTCGGTTGCCTCGGCCGATCTCTGTCGAAGCCGGGCCGGCCGCGGCGGAGCGCCCGGTTCGGGCCCGGCGGCGGGTGCGTGGACCCGGGTCACGCCAAGGGCGTGTCTTTCGGATCAGGCCGGGTGCCGCGACGCCAGGGCACGCGCCTCGCTGCGTTGTCGTCGGTCGCCGATGCTCCGCATGGACTTCCTCCTCCGCCTTGCGATGCACGCACCCTGACGCCGTGGCCCTCCGACCTGATCCGACAGGCCCGCCCTAGGCCGAGGCCGGCGGGTACAGCTGCGGCGGGATCCGCTCGGCGGCGGCCCGGTCCAGCAGCCACAGGGTGCGGCCGCGGCCGTACGCGCCGGAGGCGGGCGCCTGGATCTCGCCCGGGCCGGACAGGGCCAGCGCGACCGCGCCCGCCTTGTCGGCGCCGGCCGCCAGCAGCCAGACCTCGCGGGCCGCCCGGATTGCCGGGAGGGTGAGCGAGATCCGGGTCGGCGGGGGCTTGGGTGCCCCGCGCACGCCGACCACCGTCAGCTCGGTCTCCCGCACGCCCGGGTGCTCCGGGAAGAGCGAGGCGACGTGGGTGTCCGGGCCGACGCCCAGCAGCAGCACGTCGAAGGCCGGCACGCCGGTCCGGTCGCCCGGCCCGGCCGCCTTCGCCAGCTCCTCCGCGTAGCGGGCGGCGGCGGCCTCGACGTCCGAGCCGTCCACGCCGTCCGAGGCGGGCATCTCGTGCACCCGCGCCGGGTCGAGCGGGACGGCGTCGAGCAGCTCGGCGCGGGCCTGG
>NZ_JBFBDY010000066.1:0-23085 GCF_040683475.1 Kitasatospora sp. NPDC093558
AACAGCTTCTCCGCGCCCCGGTGCATGTAGCCGATGACCGGCTCCGCGGTGACGATGCGCTCGCCGTCGAGCACCAGCCGCAGCCGCAGGACGCCATGCGTCGCGGGGTGCTGCGGGCCGATGTTGAGCACCATGTCGGTGGTGCCCGCCTCGCCCGTGACGTTCTCGGCTCCCGCCCCGATGCCGACCGTGGTCTCCCTCATGGGGTGAGAGTCTGCCACCAAGTAGGTGCTGGTCCATCCACTCGCGCTCGGTGCGGCATGGTGAGACGGGTATCGGAGTTGTATTGCGTGAGCGATGCGTGAGCGGACGACGCGGCACGTGCCGGTTCGGGCGGGATCGTGGATCACGACACAGCTTCCTGACCTGCGGAAACGTCACCAAGTGATCGATGGCGGCAGCAGTCATCATGATCACTCTCGGGCTCGTAATGCGTAGGTCGCGGGTTCGAATCCCGCAGGCGGCTCCATGGTGAAACCCCAGGTCTGGCATCTGACCTGGGGTTTTTGCCGTTCCGTGACCTTGGAATGCCGGGACTATCGGGCGCGAAACCAACGCATGTCGGATGCGTGGATCGGCAGCCACTCTGCGTCGATGGCCCTCTCTTGGTCGCCTTCTAGCAAGTCGCTGACCTGCGGCTTGTCGCTGCATGTAGCTGCATTATCACTGGACTCTGATGCTGCAGTGCCCCAAAAAGTGCCCGAGGAGTGCCCGTGCGTCCCGAGGCATGTATCGAGGCCGGATCGGGAAGGCGCCGTTCCTTCACGAATCCGCCTGCACAGCGGTTGCGGGCAGTGACATTTTTAAAGCGGGGCTGGCGGCAGTCGCGCCTAACGTGGCCACCACTGAGCAGAGGGTGGCTCAGCGCCGCACAGTTGACCGGAGCGCCTGTGACAGGGCGGCTGCGCGCCGTCTGGCTCGATGGTGCGCCAGTCAGCGAGAAGGAGTGCGGGCGGTCCGCCTTGGAAGCGGTCGCAACCAGGCGTCGATGCCGTCCACGAGCGCGTCTTCCGTTTCCGAGGTTCCGTGCGAGTCGAGGCAGCGCCCCGCGCGGTCGGTGAGCCGCCGACCGTTCTCCGCCTCTGCCGTCAGGGCCTCGAAGGTCCGCAGCTGGACCTGTGGCGTCTGGTAAGGATCACCGAGCGCGAAGCGGTGTCCAGAGCCCCGGCCAGGGCGGCCACGTTCTTGCGGAGGGTGTCGACGTTGCGCTGTTGGAGGGCCGCGTTGTCTACGGCGGGCCGCACGAACGGGCTGTCGAGGAGGGATTCGAAGAGGGCCGAGCTGAAAATGCTCCTTGCGCAGGAGAGGGGCTCGGGACTGACGCTGTCGATCATGAAAGACAGGCTAAGCAGCACGTCAGGCGCCTATCGGCTCGGCGGCCGTGGCCGAGGGGGCGCTCGACTTCGCAGCGCGCGTAGGCCACGTCCGAGCTGCCTACGGGTAGTGTGCGATCGTTTCCGCCGTGACCAGCAAAGAGACTCTTGTCCATATCGCTCTGGCTGACGGCCGGCCGAGCGGCATCCGGAAGGCATACAGCGCAGAGCGCTCGTGCATCTGCATCGCCTTCGGGCGGGCGGACTACCCCAAGGCCCGCATGCGCGAGGAGCTGTCTCAAACTGGCGTCTACCTGGTGCAGGGGCCGGACCCCGACCACCCAGGCAAGCAGCGCGTCTACATGGGGCGCGGGCAGGTCCTAACGACGCGGCTCGACGATCACCAGCGGAAGAAGGACTTCTGGACCCAGGGCTTCGCGTTCACCACGGACAACAAGAACGGTCTGACCGAAGCTCATGTGGTACAGCTGGAGGCGCGGCTGATCCGTCAGGCGCGCGCAGCCGGCGTCGCGATCGTGGACAACGACGTGACGCCGAATCCGACGCCGCCTCGTGCCGAGGAGCAGTCCGTCCACGACCGGCTGTTCGAGGACGTGTTGCTGCTGATGGGTGTCCTGGGCGTGGTGTGTCTGGAGGAGCCCGCCACCTCGGTCGCTCCCGCCGATGCCGAGGGCGTGCAGTACCAGCTGAAGCCCAAGGGCACGTCATGCCGGGGCTTCGAGTGCTCTGACGGGTTCCTGGTACGCAAAGGAGCACTGGGCAGGATCGGCAAGGCGGAGAAGCTGTCGCCCGGTTACCGCTTGCGCCGACAGGAGCTTCTCGACGACCAGGTTCTGGTGGAGACGTCGGACAAGAAGCACCTGCGCTTGGCGCGCGATCACGTGTTCGGCAGCCCGTCCCAGGCAGCCAGCGTGATGGCGGGGGTGAACTTGAACGGCCGCGTGGCCTGGGTCGACGAGAGCGGGCAGACGCTCAAGGATCACCAAGTCGGCAGCACCCTGGTCCCGCCTTCGGCACCGTCGAGCGACCAGCCGACATTGTTCGAGGCGGGGCAGGCCATGTGACGCCGAGCGGCTTGGTGTCCGCCGACAGTCGGCCCGGCCCACCGCCGAGTTCAGTGAGCACCTCCCCTGCGGCGAGAGGACCCGCCGTCGGTGCTTTGCCGCGCCGCCTTGCCCTGGTCCAACTGCCGGTTCCCGGAGAGAGCCGGTACTCGATGTCAGTTTCCTTGGAGACTCTCATGCAGGGAGTGCATGGTGTGGATTACGAATCGATCGTCGTCGGTTCCCACAGCGAGAAAGTCGTCAAGGTCCGGCCAGTCGATGAGTTCGCTCAGCAGGGCTACGGAGCGCGTATCACCAACCATCAACGCCTCAGCGCAGGCGTGGCCGGCGTTGCGGAGAAGGTCGATGACGGAGTGGCGAAACAGGCGGGGACCCTCAGCTGATATCTTCCAGAAGCGAACCTCCTCGATGGCTTCACGCCACTTCGCCTGCCGGGCGAGAGCCTCGATCATGAAGCGTCGGGCTTCCCCTGCAGCCGGACCGACCAGTCCGTCGTCCAGAGCTTCCGGCAGCACCGCTCTGCTTCGGCATACTGACCCTGCTGGATCAGCTGATCCGCTTGTTCGATAGTCGTGTGGCTGATGGAGTAGGTGGACGGTTCGATTCTTCCCTCCAGGTCGGCGAAGGCGAGCGCCAGCGGTGCAAGCCGTGCTGCCTCAGCCTGCGGCAGATGCGCGTACTGGATTGCTATCCGCGAGTCGATGGCCAGCTTGAGAGCGGCCTTCGGGGCGTCGAACGCCCAGGCTCTGGCTTGCTGGAGTATGAACTCCAGGTGCTCTACCGCCTCCTGGAAGGTGGTCGTGAGGTTGGCCTTCAGGTCACCGCCTATTTCTTGGGCCTGGATATAGATCAGGGCCAGGGATTGTCGAGTCTGTACAAGCAGAACATTATTTGTGGGGTCGAGGCGCCCCAGGTGCTGGAGTTCGAGGTTGAATAGCGCCTCTGCGCGGAGTGCATCTCCCTGAGAGTGATGGGAGCCGGCGAGATTGCCGTACAGGTGGGCAACGCGCCGTTGGCGCCCAGCAGGCCGAGGACGCCGGGGCGCAGGGTCAGGGAGAAGGAGTCGACGGCGCGCCTGCCGCCGCCGTACTCCTTGGTCAGGTCGTGGATCCGGAGCTCCATGGCTCACCCCCGGTGCGTGCGGCCGGGTGCCGCACGCTTGGTCGTTGCACGCCGACCTCGCGATCGGCGTCTTTCCGACCGCCATGCTTCCGCCGCCCCACCCACCCGCACATCTGCCGTTCGGCAGATATCGGCGGAGTCGCGCGGGCTGCAACACGCCGAAAACGCCTGATGGGTGTGCCGATCGGCAGACCCATCAGGCGTTCACGCGGAGCCCCTACTCGTCGTCGAGCCCGCCGACGTCCTCGCTGCCGTCCGGCGTGCCGCTGATCGCGTACCCCTGCCGGCGCGCCTCGTAGCAGGCCACCGTCGCGGCGGCCGAGACGTTCAGCGAGCCGACCCGGCCCAGCTGCGGCACGAACACCACCTGGTCGCAGAGCGCCAGCGCCTCCGGCGTGATCCCGCGGTCCTCGTGGCCGAGGACGAAGGCCACCGCCGGCGTCAGCTCGGCCGCGAACATCGGCACCGCCTCGTCCGCCAGCTCCAGGCCGACCACCTTGAAGCCGTCCGCCTTCGCCGCCGCCACCGCCTCGGCGACGGTCGGGAAGTGCTCCACCTTCAGGTACTTGTCGGTCCCCATCGCGGCCTTCTGCGCGCCGGCCGAGCGCACCGACGGGGTGTCCCCGGTCAGGTACAGCTTCTCGGCGCCCATCGCCGCGCCCGTCCGCACGACCGAGCCGACGTTGAACGGGGACTGCAGGTTCTCCAGGATCAGCGCGAGCCGGAACTCGTTGCTGCGCCGCCACGAGCGGTGCAGACGCTTCAGTTCGGTCCCGCGGAGCTGCTTCACGACGTCGTACCTCGTCCACTCTCGGTGCCCTCGTCCGTCTCCGGACGGGGCCGCGCTTCCAGAATCCGGAACCCGTTGACCGACGCGATCCGGGAGGTCGGGTAGCCCTGCTCGGTCAGCCACTTCTGCAGCGAGTCCGAGCCCAGGTGCTTCTGGACGACCAGGAACGCCGAACCGTCGGGGGTCAGCCGGCCGAGCCAGTGGGTCAGCAGCCGGCGCAGCGCGGCCTTGCCGATCCGGATCGGCGGGTTCGAGTAGATCGTGGCGAACCGGAGGTCCTCGGGGACGTCGTCCGGCAGCGCGGCCTGGACGTTGCCCAGCCCCAGCGCCCCGGCGTTCAGCCGGACCAGCTCCAGCGCGCGCTCGTTGACGTCCACGGCCCAGACCGGGAGGCGCTTGCGCCGGGTCGCCCAGGTGAGCGCGATCGGGCCGTAGCCGCAGCCGACGTCCAGGATCGGGCCGCGCACGCGCGGCGGCGGCGCGTGCTCCAGCAGGATCCGGGTGCCGGGGTCGAGCCGGCTGCGCGAGAACACCCCGGCGTCGGTGGTCAGTTCGAGGGTGAGGTCCGGCAGGGAGACCGTGATCGGCCGGCGCTCGCTGGCGACCTCGGGTGCACCCGTGAAGTAGTGCGAGCCGGACATGTGGTTCCCCGTCGTTCGTGTGGGCCTCGGGGCCACCGGGTGGGTGTGGGTAAGCCCTGGTACGGCACCGATCGTACCCCCGGCGGCCCGTGGCGCGTTCTGGCCGGCCCCGGCGGTCAGGGGGCGCCGGGGATCAAGGGGGTGCCGGCGGTCAGGGGGTGCCGGGGGTCTTGTGGGTGGTCACGTTGATCCGGTTCCAGGTGTTGATCGTGAAGCAGACCGAGATCAGGTGCGCCAGCTCCTCGTCCTCGAAGTGGGCGGCGGCCCGAGCGTAGACGGCGTCCGAGACGCCGCCGCCGATCGCGGTGATCTCCTCGGCCAGCGCGAGGGCGGCGCGCTCGCGCTCGGAGTAGACGCCGGCCGGGGCGTCGTGCCACACCGGGAGGAGGTAGATCCGCTCGTCGCTCTCGCCGGCCTTGCGCGCGTCCCTGGCGTGCATGTCCAGGCAGTAGGCGCAGCCGTTGAGCTGCGACGTGCGCAGCTGCACCAGCTCGACCAGGGCCGGGTCGAGGCCCTCGCGGGCGGCGGCGTCCAGGGCGATCATCGCGCGGAACACCTTGGGGACGGTGCGCGCGTAGTCGAGGCGGGCGGGGGCTGCGGTGGTCTCGTTCGTCGTCATGACTACGACCCTATGGACGGAATGCACCATGGTGATGGGTCATTCGATCACTGGATTTACGGGTCAATTCAGGGCGCTGGGGCTGGTCGGGCAACACGCCGGAACCGGGCCGGCGCTTCGCGTCCGGGCGCCCGGCGGCGGATACTGCCAGTACCGCCCAGCAACGCCCAGCACCGTCGCCCAGAACCGCGCAGCGATCGCGCAGCAACCGCCATCCGGGCCCCGTGGGAGCCTCCGAACAGCGAGGACGGACGCTATGCCGCAGAATCACGAGGACTACCTGATCGACGAGGCCGTCGAGACCGTCGAACCCGACGACGAGGCGCCCGAGGGCGACGAGTACGACGAGGTGGCCGAACGCCGGGCCCTCGGCGCCGACCCCGCCACCGACCTCGCGGACGCCGCCGAGCAGAGCCGCGTGGTCCAGCTCGACGAGGACGAGTACCGGGAGTAGACGAGTACCGGGAGGTAGGGGCCGGGCCGCAGGAGGCTCACAGGGCGCGGCGCCGCTGCAGCCACGCGAACGCCGCCCAGCCCGGCAGGACCGGCAGGATCAGCGTCAGGCACCGGTAGAGCACGACGGCCGCCACCGCACCGCCCTGTTCCATCGACGCCACGGACTGGAGCAGGGCCCCCAGAGCCCCGTCCATCACGCCCGCCCCGCCCGGAGTCGGCGCCGCGTTGCCGACCGGGCTGCCGACGAGGAACACCACCGCGACCGCCGCGAACGACGGCTCCCGGCCCACCGCCCGGGCACAGCAGTACAGGCAGGCCGTCAGGCACATCGACACCAGCAGCTGCCCGGTCACCCCGACCGCCAGCCGTCCCGGGTTGCGCAGCAGCTCCAGCAGCCGCGGCAGCACCTCCGCCGTCAGCGGCCGCAGCCGGGCCGCCAGCCACCGCCTGGCCGGCGGCACCGCCGACACCGCGGCCAGCAGCACCGCCGCCCCCGCGAGGGCCCCGGCGACGGCGGGCAGAGCGTCCAGCTCCGAGCCGCCCGGCTCCTGGCCGAGCAGGTAGACGAACGCCCCCAGCTGGAGCAGGTGGAGCACCAGGCCGATCAGCTGCCCGACCCCGACGCTGGAGAGCGCCTGCGGGGTCGGGATGCCGGCCTGCTGCAGCAACCGGGTGTTCAGCGCGACGCCGCCGACGCCGCCCGGCGACACCAGCTTCACGAACGACCCGGCGACCTGCGCGAACACGGCGTTGCGGAAGTCCAGCCGCTCCGGCACGAAGCCGACGAACCCCATCGCCGCGGTGACGTGGCTCGTCGCGGCGGCGAGGACGGCCAGCAGCAGCCAGAACGGATCGGCGTCGGCCACGGCGGCGATCGGGTTCTGCTCCGCCGCGAACAGCTGCGGGATCAGCAGCCACCCGGCCACCACCCCGCCCGCCACCGCGAGCAGCGTCCGGGGCCGCAACCGCTCCAGCTTCACCGGCCGGACTGCTGCCTGCGGCCGGAGCCGCAGCACCTCGGCTCGGATCTCGTCCAGCAGGTCGGGTGCTTTGCCGCCGGTGGCGGGTTGGGTGGGGGCCGTTCCGCTGGTGGCGGGGTGGGGGCTCGGTGGTGGGGCGGGGTTAGAGCTGTCGGCCGGCGGCTGGGTGGGGGCGGTGGCACTCCCACTGGTGGCAGGTGGGGTGGGGGTTGTGGTGGCGGGGTGGTGGGGCGTCGTGAGGGCGGGGGCCTGGCTGCCTTCGGCGGTCCGGGGCTCGCTGGGGCTGCCTTCGTCGCCGTCGGCAGGGCGGGGGGCCGGTATCTCGGTGGGGATGGTCGGGGGCGTGCTGGTGCCGCCCACGGGTGTGTCGGCCGCCGCCGGGGTGCGCTTCAGGGAGTGGCGGGTCGTCGGGGCCAGGGCTATCGGCTGGAGGAGCGGGAGGGAGGCCGCGACGGGGTCGGGGCCGAGGGCGGCGATGGCGGTGCGGACGGAGCGGGCCGGGCCGGCGCGCAGGGCGAGGGTGGTGAGGAGCTGGGCGATGTCGCTGCGCAGGACGAGTTCGCTCGCCGCGATGTCGCCGTCCGCGAAGTCGACCAGGTGCACCGCGCCGGCCGGGTCGATCACGAGGGCGGACGGGACGAGGGCCCGGTGGGCGATCTCGCGGCGCTGGAGGAGGGCGAGCTGGTGCCAGGCGTCGGTGAGGAGGTCGTCGGTGATCTCGTCGTCGGCGAGTTCGTCGAGGGTGCGGCCCTCCAGGTGCTCGTACGCGATGAGGGCGGTGTCCTGGCCGAGGCCGGCGGTGGCGGCGATCCGGCGGGTGCGCACGCCGGCGGCGACGGCCGCGTACGAGACCAGGGCTTCGTGCTCCAGGCCGGTGCGCGGGGAGCGCAGGGCGCGCGGGTGGGGGGCGGTGCGCAGCCGCAGGCGGCGCCAGGCGCGGCGCAGGGCGGCGGCGGTGACGTCCTGGCGGTCGAGCACCTGGACGTCGAGGTCGGGGCGGCCGTCGGTCTGTCGGACGAGGTGGCGGTAGGGCCCGGCGGGGTGGACGGCGGTGGGCCGCAGGCCGCTCTCGCGCAGGCTGCGGAGGATCTCGGCGGGCCGGGGTCGCGGGTCCGGGGTGCCGACGGCGTAGAGGACGCCGTGGGCGGCACTCCAGCCGATGAGCAGGCCGAGGACGGGTGCGGTGGGGGTGGCGTAGCCGGCGGCGAGTCCGGCGAGGCCGGAGAGGGCGAGGACGGTCCAGGGCAGGCGCCGTTCGCGGCTGCCGGAGGCGGTCAGGAAGGCGAGGGCGGGGGCGAGGTAGCCGTACACGGGCTCGGTGTGGCCGGGGTGGCCGCCGGGCAGTGCCTGGGTGAGGGAGGCGAGCAGGGAGGCCGGGGCGAGGGCGTCGGCCCACATGCCGACGGCGAGGGTGGCGCCGTAGGCGAGGACGGCGGCGAGCAGGCCGTCGGAGACCTGCTGGAGGGCGCGGCGCCGGTCGGGGCCGAGGAGGCGGCGGACGGCGAGGCCGACCGGCAGGAGCAGGACGGCGGCGGTGGTGAGGCCGCCGGCGAGGCTCGCCAGCGGGCGCGGCACCAGCTCGGTGGCGTCGGCGATGTCGGCGGCCATGCCGCCGGTGGTGGCGCGCGCGTAGTCGGCGAGCAGGAGCGTGAGGGCGGTGCCGAGGAGGCCGGTGAGCAGCCGGACCAGGGCGACCGGCTGCCGTATTCGGCCGGTGTCGAGCGCCCGGGCCGGGCCGCGTCCCTCTTCCCGGGGCTGCTGCCCCGGGACGGGCCCGGGCGCAGCGCCCGTCCCGGCGCCGTCGGCCTCCGCGCCGCCGCTGTCGCCGTCCGTTCTCCCCGTCACGATTGCCACGGGGGGCATGCTCCCATGCCCCTATGAGGGGATGCCGTGACGTGATGAAGCGGGCCGCCCCTGCCCGCCGGCGCTCACGCCTGCCGGGTCGGCAGCGCGACAAGGTGGCGCAGGTTGACGTGCCGGGGGCGGCTGACGGTGTAGGCGACGAGGTCGGCGATGTCGTCCGCGCTGAGCGCCGGGATCGCCTCGAACATCCCGCCGAGCTGCTCGCGCAGGGCCGGGTTGTCGATGTGCCCGCCGAGTTCGGTGTCGGTGAGGCCGGGTTCGACGGCGCTGACCCGGACGTCGCGGGGGCCGAGTTCGGTGCGCAGCGCGGCGGACAGCTGGGTGAGGCCGGCCTTGGTGGCGCCGTAGACCGCGTAGTTGGGGAAGACGACGTGGGAGGCGATGGAGGAGACGTTGACGAGGTCGGCGGTGCGGCCGTCGGCGGCGGCCGCGACGAGGTCGGGGGTGAAGGCGCGGACGATCCGCAGGGCGCCGGTCAGGTTGGTGTCGATCATGCGGGCCCACTCGTCGATCCGGCCGTCGTCGAGCGGGTTGGGCAGCATCACCCCGGCGTTGTTGACCACCAGGTCGACCGGGCCGAAGGCGTCGTGGACGGCCCCGGTGGCGGCGTCGACGGAGGCCTGGTCGGTGATGTCGGCGGTGACGGCGACGGCCTGGCCGCCGGCCGCGGCGATCTCGGCGGCCAGTTCCTCCAGCCGGTCGGTGCGGCGGGCGAGCAGGGCGACCCGGGCACTGCCGGCGGCGAGCAGACGGGCGGTGGCGGCGCCCATGCCGCTGGCGGCTCCGGTGACGACGGCGGTGCGGGTGGCGAGAGCGGGGTAGCTCATCGGGAGGCTCCCAGGGTGGGTCGGTCGGGCTGACGGCGACCACTCTGCGGCGGCGGCGCACGGCTACCCAGAGCTGCGCCTTTCCTGGGAACCGCGGACCCGGGAACCGCGGACCCGGGAAACGCGGACCTGGGAACTCCCTTCCTGGGAACGGCAGTACCACCCTTGCGCGCCGTCCCCAGGGCTACGCTGCCGGGCATGGAGAACAGCCTGGGGGACTTCCTCCGTTCGCGCCGGTCCCGGATCCAGCCCGAGGAGGTGGGCCTGCCCGGGCACGGCCGCCGCCGGGTGCCGGGGCTGCGCCGGGAGGAGGTGGCGCAGCTCGCGGGCGTCAGCGTGGACTACTACGTCCGGCTGGAGCAGGGCCGGGGCGGCAGTGCCTCGGACGCGGTGCTGGACGCGGTGGCGCGGGTGCTGCGCCTGGACGACGTGGAGGCGGCGCACCTGCGGTCGCTGGCCCGTCCGCCGAAGCCGTCCGCCGCCGCGTCCTCCGCCCGTGGGCGGCAGCAGGTGCGCGCGGGCACCCGGCTGCTGCTGGACATGATGGCGGGGGTGCCGGCGTTCGTCCTGGGGCGCCGGATGGAGGTCCTCGCGTGGAACGGCCTGGCGGACGCGGTGCACGGGTACTCGTCCCGTCCGGGGGGTGGTGACCCCAACGCCGCCCGGCAGGTGTTCCTGGACCCCGCGGCCCGCGAGTTCTACGTGCAGTGGGAGGCGGTGGCCGCGGAGACCGTCGCGTACCTGCGGCGGGACGCCGGGCTGCACCCGGAGGACGCGAGGCTGAGCGCGCTGGTGGGCGAACTGTCCGTGCGCAGCGAGGAGTTCCGCCGCCTGTGGGCCGATCACCAGGTCCGCGAGAAGACGCACGGGGTGAAGCTGATCCGGCACCCGCTGGTCGGCGAACTCGACTTCGGCTACGAGACGCTGGGCGTGAACGGATCGCCGGAGCAGCTGCTGGTCGCGTTCACGGCGCCGGCCGGTTCGCCGACCGCGCAGAAGCTCGCGCTGCTGGCGAGCTGGACGGCGGACGGGAGTCCGGCGCGCGTGGAGTGATCCGCTGCTCCGCGCCCCGGCGTGGACTGTCTCCGCGCCCCGGTCCGGGCGTGTCTTCGCGCCCTGCCCCGGGCGGCCGTCACTACCCTGCGGGCATGACCGCCGCCTGCGAAGACCTCGCCATGGCCCCCCGGACCATCCGGCCGGCCCCGCCCGCCGACGGCTGCGCCGACTGCCTGGCCGAGGGCCGCCGGGACTGGGTGCACCTGCGGATCTGCCTGGACTGCGGACACGTCGGCTGCTGCGACTTCTCGCCGCAGCGGCACGCCGCCGCGCACTTCCACGCCTCCTCGCACCCGGTGATCCGCTCGTACGAGCCGGGGGAGGACTGGCGCTGGTGCTTCGTCCACGAGGTCATGGGCTGAGCGGGCCCGGCCGCCCCACCTCGAAGCCCCGCGGTTTCCCGGTGGCATGCGGCCCCAACCCGGATAAAATCCGGACATAGCGCTCATCCCACACCACGAAGCGCAGCGCCCGCGCGGCCACCGGCCGACGTCCGTCGCCGTCGGTGACCGCCGAAGGGAGGCCGACGATGACCAAGCGAACACTTGCCAGCACCGCCAAGCTCCGCCAGGGCACCCAGGACCTGCTGGAACGCCGCGGCATGGCCAGCAGCCCTCAGCAGTCCATGCCACGCGTGCGCACCGGCGGCACGTCGGCCGGGTCCGCCGGGTACGCCGCGGGCGACCCGTTCCGGCACGGCGGGCGCGACGCGGGGACGGCGGCGGCGCACGCCGCTCCGGCGATGCACGCCGAGCTCAAGGGCCACCGGCACCGCGGCGCGGAGAAGCACTCCGCGCACTGAGCGGCGCCTCGGCGGCAGGGGTGGACGTCCTGGCAGGGCGTCCGCCCCTTCCTTGACGCACGCTCAAGACTCCGATTTGGACGGTCGGTACGCGCCCGGTCCGCTGTCGTACCCCTGCGGTACGGTCGTTCCGTCGGCCGAAGCGCGGCCGGGCCACGGGGGCGCACGATGACGGACGTGATCACGGAGGAGCCGGTCGAGCTCCAGCTGGAGCGGTACCGGACCGAACTCACCGGCTACTGCTACCGGATGCTCGGCTCGGTCTTCGAGGCCGAGGACGCGGTGCAGGAGACGATGGTCCGCGCCTGGCGCGGCCACCGGAACTTCGAGGGCCGGTCGGCGCTGCGCTCCTGGCTGTACCGGATCGCCACCAACGTCTGCCTGGACGCGCTGAACGGCCGCAACAACCGGGCCCGCCCGATGGATCTCGCCGGCCCGGTGACGGTCGCCACCGCGAGCGACGCCCAGCTGCCCGAGGTGACGTGGATCGGCCCCGCGCCGGACGGCCGGGTGTTGCCCGAGACGGGTGACCCGGCCGACGTCGCCGCGCAGCGCGAGTCGGTGAAGCTGGCCTTCGTCGCGGTGCTCCAGCGCCTCGCGCCGCGCCAGCGGGCGGTGCTGATCCTGCGTGAGGTGCTCGGCTGGCGGGCCGCCGAGGTGGCCGAACTGCTCGGCGTCACGGTGGCCTCGGTCAACAGCGCGCTCCAGCGGGCCCGCGCGGTGCTCGCCGGCGAGGGGGCGTCCGCCCGTCCGGCGCCGGCCCTGGACGACGACCACCGCGCGCTGCTGGACCGCTATGTCAGCGCCTTCGAGGCCTACGACATGGCGGGCCTCGCCGCGCTGCTGCACGAGGACGTCACGCTCAACATGCCGCCGTTCGCGATGTGGCTGCGCGGCAAGGACGAGCTCCGGGCGTGGATGCTCGGCCCCGGCTCCGGCTGCCGCGGCTCGCGGCTGCTCCCGGTGACGGCCAACGGCGGCCCGGCCTTCGCGCAGTACCGGCCGAGTCCGGCGGGCGGGCACGAGCCGTGGGCGCTGATCGTGCCCGAGGTGTCAGGGGGTCGGATCACCGCGCTCACCAACTTCCTCGATACGGACGTGCTCTTCCCGCTGTTCGGCCTCCCGGCCCGGCTGGAGGCCGAATAGCGGCGCGGGCATCGTGTGACCGGGCGCAGCGGGGCCGGACGCCACGGGCAGGACGTCCGCCAGCCCGCTGAACGCGAGCAGTTCCCGCAGTCGGCCGCTCGCGTTCAGCAGCAGCAAGCCCACGCCGTGCCGGGCGGCGGCGAGCCGCAGTCGGGCGAGGGCGTCGACGACGGCCAGATCGGGGGCGGTGAGCGCGGCGAGGTCGCAGGTGAGCGTCCGGGCGGCGGTGTCAGTAGCGGTGGCGGTGGTGGTTCGCTTGGTCTCCATGCGAGTTGGACCGCTGCGGCGGCCCCGACTCATCGGTCCGTCTCCAACGCACGCCCGCCGGTCGCAGTGGCAGAGTAGGGGCCGCAGAGACCACCGTTGCCGCAGCCACCACTGTCCGGCACCGTGCCGAGGAGGACCGCAGTGTCGGCTGAGCCCTTGATGTCCCGTGAGGAGTGGCTGGCGTCCCTGCCGCGGATATACGCGGCGGCCGGCTGCCTGTTGAGGGACGAGTCCGGGCGGATCCTGATCGTGAAGGCCGGGTACCGCGAGCACTGGCAGTTCCCGGGCGGCACGATCGACCTCGGCGAGGGGCCCGCCGAGTGCGCGGCGCGGGAGTTGGAGGAGGAGACCGGCATCGTCAAGGCCGCCGGCGACCTGCTGGCCATCTCCTGGACCCACCCCTCGGCCGAACTCGACCACCCGGCCGAGCACTTGCTCTTCGACTTCGGCACCGTCCCGGACGGCACCCCCGTGACCGTCCCGGCCGGTGAGCTCGACGACCACCGCTGGGTGCCCGACGAGGAGGCGCTCGTGCTGCTCGGCCCGGCCCGCTCGGCGCGGCTGCGCGCCGCGCTGGAGGCGGCCGTCGACGGGCGGGTGCGGATCGTCACCACGCACGTCTCGGGGTTCTGAGGGACAGGCGTGGTGTGGGCCCCGGGACGGTCGACCGTCCCGGGGCCCGGCCGTGGTTCAGGGCTGCCTCGGGTCCTCGCTCCGGGCGGCGACGATGGCGGCGAGGGCCTCCGTGACGAACGTCTCCGTCTCGGCCTTGTCGACGTTCAGGTCGGCGAGCACGCCCGTGCCGTTCGCCTGCTCCAGCAGGGCGAGCAGGACGTGTTCGGTGCCGACGTAGTTGTGCCCGAGCTTGAGCGCCTCGCGGAAGGTCAGCTCCAGCACCTTCTTGGCCTGCGCGTCGAACGGGATCAGCGCGGGCACTTCGGCGGCCGGGGCCGGCAGGGCGGCGGTCGCGGCGGTCCGGAGGGCCTCCGCGCTGACGCCCTGGGCGGTGAGCGCCTTGGCGCCGATGCCCTCGGGTTCGGCGATCAGGCCGAGCAGCAGGTGCTCGGTGGTGATCTCGGCGTTGCCGGAGTTCCTGGCCTCCTCCTGGGAGACCACGACGACGTGCCGGGCCCGGTCGGTGAAGCGGGCGAAGCCCTGGCTGGGGTCGAGGTCGTTCGGGGTGGCGGGATCCTTGGGGACGAAGCGCTTCTGGGCGGCCTGCTTGCTCACGCCCATGCTCCGGCCGATGTCGGTCCAGGACGCGCCGGAGCGGCGGGCCTGGTCCACGAAGTGGCCGATCAGGTGATCGGCGAGTTCGCCCAGGTGGTCGGCGGCGATGACCGCGTCGGACAGCTGGTCGAGCGCGTCGGTGTGGACCTTCTTGATCGCGGTGATCAGGTCGTCGAGGCGCAGCGGAGTCGTGCTGGGAACAACGGGATTCTCCATGCGTCAACCGTAGGTTGTCGATGCCTCATCGTCAACTGATAGTTGACGATACTGCCGGGTAGGCTTCGCGGGGTCGGGTGACGGGATGGAGTGAAGGTGTCGGAATTGGCTGCTGACCTGCGGATCCTCGCCCTGCCCGAGGCCGAGGTGCCCGCCGAACTCAAGCTGCGGGTGGCCGAGTTGCAGGACCTCGCGTGGCCGGGCCCGCCCGGTCCGTCCGCCGCGCCCGTGCACGATCCGGCCCTGCGCCCGCTCTCCATGCTCCTGCTGGACGGTCCACGGGTGCTGGCCGCGCTGGACGTGCTCTCCAAGGAGCTCGTCCACGCCGGGCGGACGTACGCGGCGAGCGGCCTGTCCACCGTGGTCACCGACCCGGCCTGCCGGGGTCTCGGGCACGGGCGGCGGCTGGTCGCGGCGGCCCGCGCCACCGTCCGGGAGCGTGGCGCGGACCTCGGGCTGTTCACCTGCGACCGCGGACTGCGGGGCTTCTACGAGAGTGCGGGCTGGGAGCCGCTGCCGGGCGCGGTCCTGGTCGGGGGCACGGCGGAGGATCCGTTCCCCAGCGACCAGGACGGCTTCGACAAGGTGACGATGGCGGCCTTCTTCACCGCGCACGCCGAGCGCCACCGGGCGGACTTCCCGCACAGCCGGATCGCCCTCCACCCGGGGACGGTCGACCGGCTCTGGTGAACGCGGGCTCGGAGGGGCGGCGGCCGGGCGGGTGCTCAGGCGCGGCCAGGCGGCGGCCGGACGGTCAGGCCGCGGCCAGGCGGCGGCCGGGAAGTCAGGCCGCGGCCAGGCGGCGGCCGGGAAGTCAGGCCACGGGCAGCAGCCGGGCCCGGACGGCGGCGACGTCGGCCGGCGTGACCCCGGCGGCGAGCAGGTAGCCGGCCGGCTCGAAGCCGTCCAGCGCGTCGGCCAGGGCGGCCTCGACGGTGGTGCCGGCCTCGGCGAGCACCGCGTCGATCCGGCGGTACTGGTCCGGCAGGCCCAGCATCCCGTACAGCGGGCGGACGTTGGGGCCGCTGAGCAGGTAGTCCTCGGCTATCGCGGCCGGGCGGACGCCGGCCAGGGCGAGCAGGAGGAGGGCGGCGAGGCCGGTGCGGTCGCGGCCGGCGCCGCAGTGGACGACCACGCCGCCGGGCCGGGCGCTGGCCACGGCGGTGACCAGCCGGGCGGCGGCGTGCGGGCAGTGGTCGAGGTAGGGGCGGAGCGCGAGCGGGGTGCCGTCCAGCCGTCCGTACGTCTCCCACCAGGCGGGGCCGGCGAGTTCGTCCAGCGGGACGCGGATCAGCTCGACGCCCTCGGGGCGGGGGAGGAGCGGCTTGTGCTCCTCGGCGTTGCGCAGGTCGACGACGGTGCGGACGCCGTGGTCGAGGAGGGCGTCCCAGCCCTCGGCGGTGAGGCGGTCGAGGTTGTCGGCCCGGACGATCGCGCCGCGGGCAGTCGGGCGGCCGGAGACGGTGGGCAGTCCGCCCAGGTCGCGGACGTTGAGGCAGCCGTCCCAGACGAGGGTGCGGTCCTCGGTGGCGGTCGGCGCGTACGTCCCGTTCATGGGTGTCCCCGTTTCCTCGTCAGGGGGCCCGTTACCCCCTCGTTATGAACGACTATCGAGAGATCCGGATGGTTCCCCGCTGTTCGACCGGTGGGAACCCGCTGTTCGGAAGGGGGGCCGGTCGGGTGGGGGTCAGGCGGCGGTCGGGGCGTCGGCCTCGGCGCTGACCAGCTTCTCCATCGGCTCGGCGGCGGTCTGGCCGAGCATCGAGCCGGCCACGATCGCGCCGATCAGGAAGACGGTGGACAGCCAGGCCATGGTCGAGACGGGGAGGGTGAAGGCGCCGACCACGCGGGCGGTGCACTCGGCCAGCAGCGCGGTGCCCCAGATCGCCGAGAACAGGCGCTCGTAGCGGTGGAAGGAGCGCGAGGCGGCCGCCCGGCCCTCGACCAGCCGCTGCCAGGCGGCGGCGCGGGCGTGGTTGCCCTTGGTCAGGAAGGGCATCAGCACCGGGGTCATCACCGGCTTGCCGACGAGGGCGGAGACCAGGATCGCCAGCGCGACGCTGCCGCTGAGCAGGCCGTCCTTGGCGATCATCATCCGGGCGTCGCCGGTGACGAAGGTGAGCGCCAGGCCGGCCAGGTTGACCGCCAGCATCAGCGCGGCCCAGAGGTTGAGCGTGCGCTCGCGCAGCAGGCCGAAGACCGTCCGGCCGGCCGGGACGGCGCTGCTCCAGGCCAGGGCGGCGAACTCGCTCATCCCGAGGGCCGAGTGGAGCAGGTAGTAGCCGGCCAGCGGGGCGGCGACGTCCAGGAGGAGCGGGCGGAACGCGGAGCCCAGCGGGTTCGGCTGCTTCTCCGCGGCGGCCGGGGCGGTCGCGGCCGGGGCGACGATGGCCGGGGCGAGGGTGGCCTCGGTGGCGGCGGCGCTGAGGGTCTGGCTCATGGTGGGTTCCCCCCCGCTGGTGGCCGCGGACCGGCGCCCGCGTCGTGCCTCCAGTCTTCCGGCGCGACCCTCCGTCAGATCAGTGCCGTCCGTTGCCGGATCCGTATGACAGACGTCATGGTGCGCGTCATGACAGCGCCTTCGCCGGGGCGTCGAGAAGGGCCGGTGACCTGCGGCTTCACACCTGCGGTTTCACGCCTCGGCCGCGGTGAACGTCCACAGCTCGCGGCCCAGCGTGTCCGCACACCGCACGCCGTGGAAGCGGTCGTCCCCGGCGGAGAGGAAGCCGAGCGCGGTGCCCTCCAGCACGGCCCGGGCGGCGGCGTCGGCGCGGGTCCAGGCGCCGGTCAGGACGAGCACCCCGGCGACGAGCTCGGCGCGCTGGATCCGGGGCACCGCGGCGGTCAGCAGCGCGGCGTTGACGTCGTCCAGGTCGGCGGGGGAGAGGTACGCCTCGGCGGTGCCGGTGCGGTCCCGCTCGGCGCGGCGGCGCAGCTCCGGCAGGCCGTAGTGGCGCACGGCGGCGACCGCGTCGTCCAGCGCCACCCGCCAGCGCGGTCCCGGCAGCACCTCCCACCAGACGTCCTCGCCGACCGGCAGCACCTCGCCGATCCGGGCCCGCCAGGTCTCGACGCCGTGGACGGCCCGCGGGTCGGGCCGGTGCCCGGGCAGGCCGGCGGCGGCCCAGTCGGCCCGGCGGACCAGGCTGAGGCCGAAGGTGAAGCGGACCCGGTCGGCGGCGGGCCGCTCGACCACGCCGAGCAGCAGCCAGTGCGTGTCGTCGGGGAGGCTGAAGGTGCGGCGCCACCCGACGAGGCCCAGGGCGCGCAGGGCGGGCGCGAGGTGGTCGCGCAGGCCCTCCGCGTGGAGCTCGCGGGCGCTGCTGGTCATGGGGGTCCTTCCGGGCGGCCCCGGGCAGAGGCGCGGGCGGGGGCATACGGGGGCGGGCGTCGGCGTCGGCGCGGGCGGGACATGCGGGGGCGGGCGGGGGCATGCGGAGGCCGGCGGCAGCGTCGGCGCGGGCCGCTGGGGTGGGGCGGGCGGTGGCGTCGGCGTGACGGACGGCACGCCACGGACGGGGGCGGCGATCACGGCGCGGACGCGGGCCCGGATGATTCGCCCACGGACAACGTAGGCCGGACGGCCCTGCCGGGGCCGCGGGCGAAGGACGGGAGTCCGCGGGACCTTGGGCCCGGGGCGGGCCGGTCCAAGGTCCGGCCCGTCCGCGTCGCCCGGATGGCGCATGATGTGGCGGGTGCAGAGTGCAGAGCGCCCCGGAGCGGGCACCGGCAGCCCCGTAGGCCGGTCCGGACCAGTACCACCAGCCGCCCCGCCACCGGGCCCGGCCCACGCTCCAATGGAACTGACCGAGGCGGTGCGGGCCGCGCAGGGCGGCGACGAGGAGGCGTTCCGGCTCCTCTTCCGGACGGTCCAGCCGGGCCTCCTGCGCTACCTGCGGGTCCTCGTCGGCGGACGGCCCGAGGACGCGCAGGACGCCGAGGACATCGCCTCCGAGGCCTGGCTGCAGATCGCCCGCGACCTGAGCGGCTTCTCCGGCGACGGCGACGGTTTCCGCGGCTGGGCCGCCACCATCGCCCGCAACCGGGCACTGGACCACCTGCGGGCCCGGCGCCGCCGCCCGGTCGCGGACCTGCCCTTCGAGTACCTGGCCGAGCTGTCCGCCGGGGACGACACGGCGGGCGCCGCGCTCGCCCGGGTCGGCACCGGCGACGCCCTCGCGCTGATCTCCCGGCTGCCGCGCGACCAGGCCGAGGCGGTCCTGCTGCGCGTGGTGATGGAGCTGGACGCGGAGAGCGCCGCGCAGGTGCTCGGCAAGCGGGCCGGCACCGTCCGGATGGCCGCCCACCGGGGGCTGCGGCGGCTGGCCAAGCTGCTGGAGCAGTCCTTCGGGCCGGGCGCGGGGCCGGGATCCGACCGCGGGATCCCGGCCGCGCGGACCGCCGGGGAGGAGCCGGGGACGCCCTCGGGGAGGGCCGACGGAAGAGCCGCTGGAAGGGCCGCCGAAAAGGCCGCCGAAAGGGCCGCGAAAAAAAATTCTCCGCAGGGTGTGACAGAACGCCGGGCCGCGACGCTGAAGGACATGAGATGAGCACCAACCGATCCCGTCGGATCGACCGTGACACTGCCGAGCAGCTGCTCGGCGGTGCCGTGGGCGGCCCGTCGGCCGGGCAGGACGCCTCGCTCACCGGACCGGACGGCGACGCCGCCGGGCAGCTCGCCCGGGTACTCGCCGCGGCCGCCGCCCCGGCGACGGCCGCCGAGCTGACCGGGGAGGAGGCCGCCCTGACCGCGTTCCGGGAGGCCCGTCTCGCGCCCGCACCCGTAGTGACGACCGCACCCGCCCGGAGACGATCGATGGCAACCGCCGCCCTTGCCAGGGCCTTCAGCACGAAGGCCGCTGCCGCCGTGCTGGGTGCCACGGCGCTGTGCGGGGTCGCGGTCGCCGCCGGCACCGGGAACCTGCCGTCGCCCCTCAGCCACGACAGCGGGCCCGAGCACACCCTCGCGAGCGGCGGCGCCACCAGCGTGCTGCCCACGTCCCCGCACGTGCCGGGCAGCGCGACGCCCGGCGGCCCGACCAGGCCGTCCAACGGCCCGTCCGCCGGCGGCTCCGGCGGCGGTGGCCAGGGCCTCGGGCCGTCGGCGTCCCCGCCGCCCGGCACCCCCTCCGCGCCGGGTCGCTTCACGGAGCCCGTCCCGCCCGCGATGCTCGCCCTCTGCCACGTCTTCGGTGACCGGGCGGACAAGGGCGAGCACCCGAGCCAGCTGGTCCTGGACCCGGTGTTCGGTCCGCTGGTCGACAAGGCGGGCGGCCCGGACAAGGTGGAGGACTACTGCGACGAGGCGCTCGGCCGGGCGGGCGACGACGCCCACCGCAGCGCCTCCCCGCAGCCGACGCGCCCGGGCTCCGGCACCGGCAGCACGGGCGGGTCCGGGACCAGCGGCAACGCCAACGGCTCCGGAAGCTCGGGCGGCAGCGGCGCCGACGGCGGCAAGGGCAACGGCACGGACGGAGGCAAGAGCACCGGCGGGTCCGGCAGCACGGGCGGGTCCGGCGGCACCGGCGGCGGGAACACCACCAACGGCGGCGGCCCCAAACCCGGCCGGACCGGGACGAACCTCCCGGCACCGCCCACGCTGCCCGACGTCCGCCCGAGCGGGCAGGACCGGCCGACCACCGCGAGGTGACCCACAGAACTCCGGGTGGGTGGCGGGCGAATCCCCCCGGGCCCGCCGCCCATCCGGACAGCAGGACCGCACGACCGCACGACCGCACGACCGCAGTACCGAAGGACCGCAGTAACGGCACCACCGCACCACCGCACCACCGCAGGACCTGCGGCACCGCGACACCCGCGGCGCCGCGGCGACCACCCGAGACCCCGGGTGGCCGGTCGGCTCCCCCGTGCCCACCGTCCACCCGGCCGGCCCCCGGCCGGACCGGCAGGCGCTCTCCCCGGACGCGCCGCCGGCCCGGCCGGCCCGGAAACGTGTGGCCCGCCCGCCCGCAGTCCGGGCGGGCCACACACACCCCGAACGGGCGGTCGGGGATCCGCTGCCCGGTTCCCCGGCCGCCTCCCCCTCCCCGAGGCGGGAGGTCCGGTACTGGGGCGGTTCCGCCTGGGTGCCGGGCACCAGCCGGCCCGCCCCGGCGGAGGGCCAGGTGCTGGAGCCGCCGCGCTTCGCGTCGCGGCGGCCGGGGGCGGGCGTCGGTGCCCCGGCGGGGGTGCGGGCCGTACCGCCGCCGGCGCCGGCCCGGGAGCCGGAGCCCGACCCGCCGGAGAGCGGGCGCACCTCCGGGGACACCGGGCCGGTGTACCTGGACCAGACGGAGGGCGGGGCGTCGTTCGTCGTCGGGCCCCGGATGGAGCCGGTCGGCGGGCCGGTGTTCCTGGCTGCGGAGGAGTCCGCGCACGAGGGTACGGGGGTGGGAGAGCCGTCGGACGCGTCCGGGTGGCAGGCCGATCCGCGGGCGCAGCGGGGTCTGATGGAGACGGGCGGGTCGCCGCGCTGGGTCTCGTGGGGGGTGCTTCCGGAGGCGCCCGTGGTGGAGGAGGGGCGCGCGGACGAGGGGCGCACTCCGGTTGATGAGGAGGCGGCGGTCGATGCCGGCCCGGTGGCGGTCGGCGCGTCCAGCGGCCCTGCGGCGGCGCTCGTCTCGGTCGTCCCGACCGCTGCGGCTGCTCCGAACGCTGCGGTTGCTCCGGCTGTTCCGCTTGCTCCGGCGGCCTCGGTGGCGGTGCGGGCGCCGGAGCGCACGACGATCGCCGAGCCGGTCTCCGTCGCCGGGGAGCAGCCCGAGCAGCAGCCCGAGGAGTTGGCCGACGAGCCGGCCGAGGCCATCCCCACTCCGCCCGTCCGGCCGCAGCGGCAGGCCCCCGTGCGCCGCCGCCCCGCCCCCGCCCCGCCCGCCGGGCTCGGCCGGCGGCTCGCCGCGCGCGCCGTCGACACCGTCGTCCTCGCGGTCGTCGCCACCGCGGCCGGCATTCCGCTCGGCAACTCGGTGTCCGACCACATCCAGCAGAAGCTCGACCAGGCCCGGATGGCCAGCGCCCTCACCCGCCGCGAGGTCCAGGTGTGGCTGGTGGACGACGTCGTGGTCGGCAAGATCGCCGTCCTGCTCGGCATCCTGCTCTTCGTCAGCCTGCTCTACGAGGTGCTGCCGACCGCCCGCACCGGCCAGACCTTCGGCAAGCGGATCGCCGGGATCCGGGTGGCCGACGCCACCGCCTCCCCGAGCGCGGCCGTCCGCACCCGGCCGAGCCTCGGCCGTTCACTGCTGCGGTGGGCCGTCAGGCAGCTGTCCTTCCCCCTTCTCCCCGTCGCCCTGCTGTGGCCGCTGCTCGACCGGTCGGGCCGGCGCGGCTGGCACGACCGGGCGGCGCGCACCCGGGTCGTCCGGGACTGAGCGGCGGGGCCGGGCCCGGCCCCGGCCGGCAAAACGGACTGAATATCCCAAACCCTGAGAATGTGTGATGTTCTACTCGGGGCATGAGCACCCACGACCCCTCAGGCCCGCAGCCGGAGGGGGGCGGCAAGCCCTCCTTCGACAAGCAGTCCCCGCAGCCGGGCGGCGGCACGCCGGAAGGCCGGCCGTCGGAACCGAACGGAACCCCGCCGCCCGCCGACGCCCCCCAGGACCGCCCCGGCGCCTACGGCGGCACGTACGGCGGCCCGACCCCGGGCGCGCCCGGCCCCGGTCGGACCCCGTACGACCCGTATGGTGGGTCGCCCTACGGCCAGGCCCCGCCCGGCTACGACCCCAACGCCTACGGTGCCCCCGGCGGCGGGCCCGTGCCCGGGATGCCGCCCATCGGCAGCTGGCCCAACCGGATCCTCGCCCGGATCATCGACTACCTGCTCGTCCAGGTGGTCGGCATCCTCCTCGTGCTGCCCTTCGCGAGCCTGGGCGACCGCTCCGGCGAGAGCGGCGCGTTCTGGCTCGCCTGCGCCCTCTACCTCGTCTACGAGGGCCTCATGCTCGGCCGGGACGGCCAGACCCTCGGCAAGAAGGCGATGAAGGTCCGCGTGGCCATGCTCGTCGACGGCAACTCGCCCACCCAGTCCGCCGCCTGGACCCGCGCCGCCGTCTACATCCTGCCCGCCGTGCTCTGCTGCGCCGTCCTGTGGTGGATCATCGACGGGCTCTTCGGCGTCTTCGACAAGCCCTACCGCCAGTGCATCCACGACAAGGCCGCGAAGACCGTGGTGGTCTCCACGGCCTGACCGGTGGAGCGGCGGCGCCCGAGCGGGACGCCCGGCGGCGGATCAGCGCTGCCGGGCGTACTCGTGTCCGGCCGGAGCCGGCACCCGGGCCGCCCGCCCCGACCGGGACGAGGACGGCAGCGGCAGCAGCGCCACCAACGTGCCGAGCGCCAGGGCGAATCCCACCAGCACCGCGACCTCCAGGACGCCCGTGGCGCCCGAGACGGCCAACAGTGCCACGGTGGAGGCGACGACGGTGAACGTACCGAGGAACAGCTGGGCAGTGGACGGACGCGACATGGCGGGGTCCTTCGCACGTCGGGGGAAACGGCGGTCGGGGGGCTGGGCGGGGTGGTGCCGGTTGCCAGGAGTCCTACCCGGCACAGGAGTTCGGTAAGTCCAGGCTAAGCCCAATACCAGTGACTTAAGGATCTCTGCTGGTAGGCTACCTGTCCAGGAGGTGCCTGGATGCCACGCCCTGGACAGGTCAAGTCGGCAACGGACG
>NZ_JBFBDY010000067.1:0-22876 GCF_040683475.1 Kitasatospora sp. NPDC093558
CCCCGCACCACCCGCCCGCCAACCTGCCGATGCAGGGCCCGGGGGTCGACGCGACCTCCGACGGCGGCATCCCCTGCGTCTACTGACGCACCGCCACCCACCGCGCCGAAGGCGGGGCTCCCACCCGGGAGTCCCGCCTTCGGGCTTTCCGGCCCCCTTGGAAGTACCTCGTGGAAGTACCCCTTGGAACTTACTCCGTACTATGTATAGTGTACTGCGTACGGGATAACCGTGCGCCCGTTCCGAGGAGAGGTCCACCGCCGTGCAGATCACCGACTCCGTCGTCTCCCTGACCGTCCCGGACGTCTCCGCGTCCGCCGCCTTCCTCCGGCAGCACTTCGCCTACACCGAGCTGATGTCCGCCGACGGGTTCGTCTCGCTCGGCCACCCCGGCGGGGGCGTCAACGTGGT
Source organism: Kitasatospora sp. NPDC093558 (assembly GCF_040683475.1). Classification (NCBI taxonomy): domain Bacteria; kingdom Bacillati; phylum Actinomycetota; class Actinomycetes; order Kitasatosporales; family Streptomycetaceae; genus Kitasatospora; species Kitasatospora sp. NPDC093558. The sequence goes on from NZ_JBFBDY010000067.1 coordinate 412, forward strand.
GTTCCTCCGGCGCGGCATCGACGTCCTGCCGGAGAGCTACCGCGACGACACCGCGGCCGGCGTCATCCTCGCGTTCACCGTCACCGACGCCGCCGCCGAGCAGGAGCGGCTCCGCGGCGAGGGCGTGAAGATCACCATGGAGCTGCGCCAGGAGCCGTGGGGCGAGAAGCTGTTCCAGGTCGCCGACCCGAACGGGGTCATGATCGAGATCGTGGAGTGGGACCGCCAGTAAGGCGGCGGGCCCACACGACGGCGCCCCCTCGGCCGGCCTGGCCGAGGGAGCGCCGTCACACGCGCGGAACGCGTCAGCCGACCGTCCACGTGTCGTTGCCCGCGAGCAGCGTCGCGAGGTCGCCGGGGCCGCGGTGCGCCACCGCCGTCGCCAGCTGGCTCTCCATCAACTCGTCGTACACCGGCCGCCGCACGTCCCGCAGCACCCCGATCGGCGTGTGGTGCAGCGTGTCCGCGTCGGCGATCCGCGACAGCGCGAACGCCGCCGCCGGACTGTCCGCGTGCGCGTCGTGCACGATCAGCGAACCCTCGGTCGAAGGCGTCACCGCCGCCGTGAACAGCTCGCCGTCCGCCCCGCGGAACACGCCCTGGCCGCCGTCCGCCCCGAAACGCACCGGAGCGCCGTGCTCCAGCCGGATCAGCGCCTCGTCCCGCGTGCCCGGCTCCTTCAGCACCTCGAACGCGCCGTCGTTGAAGATGTTGCAGTTCTGGTAGATCTCCACCAGCGCCGTGCCCTCGTGCTGCGCCGCCGCCCGCAGCACCGACTGCAGGTGCTGGCGGTCGGAGTCGATCGTCCGCGCGACGAACGAGGCCTCCGCGCCGATCGCCAGCGACAGCGGGTTGAACGGCGCGTCCAGCGAACCCATCGGCGTCGACTTGGTGATCTTGCCGAGCTCGCTGGTCGGCGAGTACTGGCCCTTGGTCAGGCCGTAGATCCGGTTGTTGAACAGCAGGATCTTCAGATTGACGTTCCGGCGCAGCGCGTGGATCAGGTGATTGCCGCCGATCGACAGCGCGTCGCCGTCACCCGTCACCACCCACACGCTCAAGTCCCGCCGCGAGGACGCCAGACCCGTCGCAATCGCCGGCGCCCGCCCGTGGATCGAGTGCACCCCGTAGGTGTTCATGTAGTACGGGAACCGCGACGAACAGCCGATGCCCGAGACGAAGACGGTGTTCTCCCGCCTGATCCCGAGCTCCGGCATGAACGACTGCACCGCCGCCAGGATCGCGTAGTCCCCGCAGCCCGGGCACCAGCGCACTTCCTGGTCGGTCTTGAACTCCTTGGCGCTCTGCGGCGCGTCCGCCTTCGGCACCAGACGAAGGGAGGGGAACTGGTCGCTCATCGGTGGTCCTCCTCGTCCAGGGTGCCGATCGCCGCCCACAGCACGTCCGCCAGCTGCGCCGCCTTGAACGGCAGCCCGCGCACCTGGTTGTAGGACTCCGCGTCCACCAGGTACTTGGCGCGCAGCAGCAGCGCCAGCTGGCCGAGGTTCATCTCCGGGACGATGACCTTGTCGTAACTGCGCAGCACCGTGCCCAGGTTGGCCGGGAACGGGTTCAGGTGGCGCAGGTGCGCCTGGGCGATCTCGCCGCCGTCGGCCCGCACCCGGCGCACCGCCGCCGTGATCGGCCCGTACGTCGAGCCCCAGCCGAGGACCAGCACCCGGGCCTCGCCGCTCGGGTCGTCCACCTCGGCCGGCGGCACCGCGATGCCGTCCACCTTGGCCTGCCGGGTGCGGACCATGAAGTCGTGGTTGGCCGGGTCGTAGGAGATGTTGCCGGTGCCGTCCTGCTTCTCGATGCCGCCGATGCGGTGCTCCAGGCCGGGGGTGCCGGGCAGCGCCCACGGGCGGGCGAGCGTCTTCGGATCCCGCTGGTAGGGCCAGAAGGCGCCGTCCTCGCGGTTCGGCCCGGTCGCGAAGTCCGGGTCGACCGCCGGGAGTTCGTCCACCTCGGGGATCCGCCACGGCTCCGAGCCGTTGGCCAGGTAGCCGTCCGAGAGCAGGAACACCGGGGTGCGGTAGGTGACGGCGATCCGGGCCGCCTCCAGCGCCGCGTCGAAGCACTCGGCGGGCGTGGCCGGGGCGACGATCGGCACCGGGGCCTCGCCGTTGCGCCCGAACATCGCCTGGAGGAGGTCCGCCTGCTCGGTCTTGGTCGGCAGGCCGGTGGACGGGCCGCCGCGCTGGATGTCCACGACCAGCAGCGGCAGTTCGAGCGAGACGGCCAGGCCGATCGTCTCGCTCTTGAGCGCGATGCCCGGGCCCGAGGTCGTCGTCACGCCGAGCGCGCCGCCGAAGGCCGCGCCGAGCGCCGCGCCGATACCGGCGATCTCGTCCTCGGCCTGGAACGTCCGCACGCCGAAGTTCTTGTGCTTGCTGAGCTCGTGCAGGATGTCCGAGGCCGGGGTGATCGGGTACGAGCCGAGGTACAGCGGCAGCCCGGAGCGCCGGGCCGCGGCGATCAGGCCGTAGGACAGCGCCAGGTTCCCGGAGATGTTGCGGTAGCGGCCGGGCGGCAGCTTCGCCGGCGCCACCTCGTAGGAGGTCGCGAAGGACTCCGTCGTCTCACCGAAGTTCCAACCCGCCCGGAACGCGCTGATGTTGGCCTCGGCGATCTGCGGCTTCTTCGCGAACTTGCTGCGCAGGAACGTCTCGGTGCCGCCGGTGGGCCGGTGGTACATCCAGGACAGCAGGCCGAGGGCGAACATGTTCTTCGCGCGCTCGGCGTCCTTGCGGGCCAGGCCGCTGTCCTTGAGCGCCTCCAGCGTCAGCGACGTCAGCGGCACCTTGTGCAGGTGGTAGGCCTCCAGCGAGCCGTCGCCGAGCGGATCCGCGGCGTAGCCGACCTTGGCGAGGGCGCGCTTGGTGAACTCGTCGGTGTTGACGATGATCTCGGCGCCGCGCGGCAGGTCCGCCAGGTTCGCCTTGAGGGCGGCCGGGTTCATCGCGACCAGGACGTTCGGGGCGTCGCCCGGGGTCAGGATGTCGTGGTCGGCGAAGTGCAGCTGGAAGGACGAGACGCCCGGCAGGGTGCCGGCGGGGGCCCGGATCTCGGCGGGGAAGTTCGGCAGGGTGGAGAGGTCGTTGCCGAAGGACGCCGTCTCGGAGGTGAACCGGTCACCGGTCAGCTGCATCCCGTCGCCGGAGTCGCCGGCGAACCGGATGATCACCCGGTCCAGGCGGCGGACCGGCTTGCCGTGTCTGCCCTGCGCACTGGCCGGCACGGCCGCGCCGGGGCGGCCGTCACCGGGGCGGCCGTCACCGGGACCCGAGCGGTTCTCGTCGCCGTCCGAGCCGTCCACTGCCTCTGACTGATCGACCTGACTGGTCACTGCCGCGGACCTCCTCGTGGGCACGCCACCGCGGGCGTGACCCTGTGCCCCGTCCGCCTGGTGCACCTCTGGCATCCTATGCGCGCTCACACGGCCGGGACCGGAACTCCCGCGTGCGGCGGGAAATGACCGGTGGACGCCCACAGCAGCGTCAACGCTCGACGGCCGGAGATCATTCCGGCCGCGCGCCCGGTCAGGAGTTGATGTAGGTGAGCACGGCGAGCACCCGGCGGTGGTCCTCGGGGCTCTGGGCCAGGCCGAGCTTGAGGAAGATGTTGCTGACGTGCTTCTCGACCGCGCCGTCGGAGACCACGAGCTGGCGCGCGACCGCCGCGTTGGTGCGGCCCTCGGCCATCAGGCCGAGCACCTCGCGCTCGCGCGGGGTCAGGTTGGCCAGGACGTCGCCCTTGCGGCTGCGGCTGAGCAGCTGCTGCACGACCTCCGGGTCGAGCGCGGTGCCGCCCTCGGCGACCCGCAGCACCGCGTCGGCGAACTCGCGCACCTCGGCGACGCGGTCCTTCAGCAGGTAGCCGACGCCCCGGGTGGATCCGGCCAGGAGTTCGGAGGCGTAGCGCTCCTCCACGAACTGCGACAGGACCAGCACGCCCAGTTGCGGGTAGCGCGCGCGCAGCTCGACGCAGGCGCGCAGGCCCTCGTCGGTGTGCGAGGGCGGCATCCGCACGTCGGAGACGACGACGTCGGGCAGGTCGCCGGCGGCGGCGAGGTCGTGGACGGTCTTCAGCAGGGCGTCGCCGTCCCCGACCCCCGCGACGACCTCCAGGCCGCGGTCGGTGAGCAGCCGGGTCAGGCCCTCCCGCAGCAGTACGGAGTCCTCGGCGATGACGACGCGGCGCATGGCGACCTTCCCGGCAGGGGTGAGCTGACGGGGCCAGTCTTCCCTATCGGGGCGCCGGCGCGCCGGGGGTTGCCCGCCCAGGACCGGCCCACGGACCGGTCCACGGACCGACCGACAGCCCGATCGGCGGCCCGGGCCCGCGGCCGGGCGCACGGCCCGGCCGGGGAGCGTCACATGGTGCGGATGGCCACCGAGTCGCAGAGGGCTTCGAGGGCGTCCTTGGCCGCGCAGCGCGGCAGCGGGGCGAGCAGGGCGCGGGCCTCCTCCGCCTGGCGCAGGGTCTCGCGGCGGGCGAGCTCCAGCGCCGGGTGGCGGCGCAGCAGGCGCAGCGCCTCGGCGTGCAGGTCGTCGTCGGCGAGGTCCTGGGCGAGCAGTTCGCGCAGCCGGGTGTCCTCGGGGTCGGCGGGGTCGGCGGGCATGCCCTGGAGGAGCAGGGTCGGCAGGGTCGGCACGCCCTCGCGCAGGTCGGTGCCGGGGGTCTTGCCGGACTCGTGGCCGTCGCTGGCGATGTCGAGGACGTCGTCGGCGAGCTGGAAGGCGATGCCGATGCGCTCGCCGAACTCGCTGAGGATGTCGACCACGCGCGCCTCGGCGCCGGCCATCAGCGCTCCTATCTTGCAGGAGGCGGCGATCAGCGATCCGGTCTTGCCGGCGAGCACGGCCAGGTAGTGGGCGAGCTGGTCGCCATCGGGACCGGGACCGCGGGTCTCCAGGATCTGGCCGGTCACCAGGCGCTCGAAGGCGTCGGCCTGCAGCCGGACGGCCTCGGGGCCGAGGTCGGCGAGCACCTGGGAGGCGCGGGAGAAGAGGAAGTCGCCGGTGAGGATGGCCACCGAGTTGTCCCAGCGGGAGTTGGCGCTGGGGGCGCCGCGGCGCACCGGGGCCTCGTCCATGACGTCGTCGTGGTAGAGCGTGGCCAGGTGGGTGAGCTCGACGACGACCGCGGCCGGCACGACGCCGGGCGCGCCGGGGTCGCCGAACTGGGCGGACAGCAGCAGGAGCAGCGGGCGAAAGCGCTTGCCGCCGGCCTCGATCAGGTGGCTGGCGGTGACGGTGATGAACGGGACGTCGCTCTTGACGGCCTCGGCCAGCGCCGCCTCCACCGCGTCCAGTCCGGCCTGGACGTCCCGGGTCAGGTCGCGGTCCTGCACGCTGAGCCCGAAGGGTCCCACGACGGTCACGAAGACCACTCCTCTGTCCCTGGTCGATCTGGCGGCCCGGTCCCTGAGTGCCGCCGCTGGCCATAAGGCAGGGTATCCGGTCACGAGTGGATCACTGCACGGGCGTGCGGATCCTGTCATGATCGGGCCGGAGTCCCAGGTCAGGGCGGCTGCGGAAGCACTCGGGCGCCGGATGTCAATGCGGCTGGAAATAAAGGCCGCTGCGCCATCGGGCCGATGGGGGGAATACCGCGTCCGGGCCGCTCCCCTCGGGGGGCGGCCCGGACGCTGCGGGGGTGTCCTGGATTCAGCGGACGAAGAGCGCGGCCTTCGAGGCGAGGTCCAGGAAGTACTGCGGCAGCAGCCCGAGGGTGAGGGTGACGAGCACCCCGATGCCGATCGCGGTCGCCGTGAAGGCGCTCGGGATGGCGACGGTCGGGCCGCCGGGCTGCGGGTCGGAGAAGAACATCAGGACGATGACCCGGATGTAGAAGAACGCGGCCACCGCCGAGCTCAGCACACCGACGATGACCAGCGGCGTCGCGCCGCCGGCCGCCGCGGCCTGGAACACCGCGAACTTCCCGGTGAACCCGGAGGTCAGCGGGATGCCGGCGAAGGCCAGCAGGAACAGCGCGAACACCGCCGCGACCAGCGGGGAGCGCCGGCCGAGGCCGGCCCAGCTGGACAGGTGGGTCGCCTCGCCCTTGGAGTCGCGCACGAGGGTGACGACCGCGAACGCGCCGAGCGTCACGAAGGAGTACGCGAGCAGGTAGAACAGCACCGAGCCGAGGCCCTGCTTGTTGGTGGCGATGACGCCGGTGAGGATGAACCCGGCGTGCGCGATCGAGGAGTAGGCGAGCAGGCGCTTGACGTCCTGCTGCGTGACCGCGAGCACCGCGCCGACCACCATGGTGAGGATCGCGACGCCCCACAGCACCGGCCGCCAGTCCAGCCGCAGTCCGGGGAAGGCGACGTAGAACAGGCGCAGGAACGCGCCGAAGGCCGCGACCTTCGTGGCGGCCGCCATGAACCCGGTGACGGGGGTCGGCGCGCCCTGGTACACGTCCGGGGTCCAGGCGTGGAACGGCACCGCGCCGACCTTGAAGAGCAGGCCGACGGCGAGCATCGCGAGGCCGATGAGCAGCAGCGCGTCGGTGCGGGTGCTGCTGAGCAGCGCCGGGTTGGTCATGGCCTTGCCGGAGATGACGTCGGCGATGTCGCCGAGCTTCACGCTGCCCGCGTAGCCGTACAGCAGGGCGGTGCCGAACAGGAAGAACGCCGAGGCGAAGGCGCCGAGCAGGAAGTACTTGACGGCCGCTTCCTGGGAGAGCAGCCGGCGGCGCCGGGCCAGCGCGCACAGCAGGTACAGCGGCAGCGAGAAGACCTCCAGCGCGACGAACATCGTCAGCAGGTCGTTGGCGGCCGGGAAGAGCAGCATGCCGCCGACGGCGAACAGGGTCAGCGGGAACACCTCGCTGGTGGCGAAGCCGGCCCGGACCGCGGCCCGCTCCTGCTCGCCGCCGGGGGTGGCGGCGGCCTGCGCGGCGAACGCGTCGGCCGGCTGCCCGCCGGCCTTGGGCTCCAGGCGCCGCTCGGCGTACGTCAGCACGGCGACGGCGGCGACCAGGACGATCACGCCCTGGAGGAACAGCGCGGGGCCGTCCATCGCCACCGACTCCATGGCGAGCAGGTCCATCCTGGTGGTGCCGTGGCCCTGGGCGGCGAGCACCACGATCGCGGTGAACGCGCCGGCGAGGCCGGTCAGGGCGAGGACGACCTGGGTCCAGTGGCGCAAGCGGCGGGGCACGAAGGCCTCGACCAGGACGCCGGCCACGGCGGCGCCGAACACCACCAGCATCGGGGAGAGTTGGCCGTACTCGAGGTGCGGCGCGGGGATGCTCGGGGTGGAGCCGCCGGCGGCGGCGAGCATGCCGGTGGTGCTCACTTCTGCTCACCTCCTGAGGTGGCGGCGACCGGGTGGGCCGGCGCCGGGTCGGTCTCGTGGACCTGCGAGAGCGTCGCGTTCACCGCCGGGTTGACGATGTCGGTCAGCGGCTTGGGGTAGACGCCGAGCAGGATCGTCAGCGCCACCAGCGGGGCGACGACGGCCAGTTCGCGGGCCTTGAGGTCCGGCATGCCGCTGACCTCCGCCTTCACCGGACCGGTCATCGTGCGCTGGTAGAGCAGCAGCGCGTACAGCGCGGCCAGCACGATGCCGAAGGTCGCGACGATGCCGATCGCCGGGTAGCGGGTGAACGTGCCGACCAGGACGAGGAACTCGCTGACGAACGGGGCGAGGCCGGGCAGCGACAGGGTGGCGAGGCCGCCGAGCAGGAACGTCCCGGCGAGCACCGGGGCGACCTTCTGCACGCCGCCGTAGTCGGCGATCAGCCGCGAGCCGCGGCGCGAGATCAGGAAGCCGGCCACCAGCATCCACGCGGCGGTGGAGATGCCGTGGTTCACCATGTAGAGGGTGGCGCCGCTCTGGCCCTGGCTGGTCAGCGCGAAGATGCCCATGATGATGAAGCCGAAGTGCGAGATCGACGCGTAGGCGACCAGGCGCTTGATGTCCTTCTGGCCGACCGCGAGCAGCGCGCCGTAGATGATCCCGATCACCGACAGCACGAGGATCGCCGGGGCGAAGGTCTTCGAGGCGTCGGGGAACAGGCCGAGGCAGAAGCGCAGCATCGCGAAGGTGCCGACCTTGTCGACCACGGCGGTGATCAGCACGGCGGTGCCGGCGGTGGCCTCGCCCATCGCGTTCGGCAGCCAGGTGTGCAGCGGCCACAGCGGGGCCTTCACCGCGAAGGCGAAGAAGAAGCCGAGGAACAGCGCCTTGGAGGCGGTGCCGCTGAACTGCAGCTTGCCGTCGGCGACGGCCGAGGCGAGCGTCGGCAGGTCGAAGGTCGCGAGGCCCTGGTCCTGCGCGATCACGTACAGGCCGATCACGGCGGCGAGCATCACCAGGCCGCCGAGCAGGTTGTACAGCAGGAACTTGACGGCCGCGTAGGAGCGCTGGCGCGCCGAGTCGGGGCCGCCGGCCCGATCGCCGAAGCCGCCGATCAGGAAGTACATCGGGATCAGCATGGCTTCGAAGAACACGTAGAACACGAAGACGTCGGTGGCGTAGAAGGAGACGAGGACCATCGCCTCCACGGCCAGGATCAGGGCGAAGAAGCCCTGGGTGCGGCGGCGGTTCTCGAACGTGCCGTCGGGCCCGGCCGGGGCCGGGTCGGCGTCGTGCCAGGAGGCCAGCATGATCACCGGCACGAGGACGGCGGTCAGCAGGGCCAGCACCGCGCCGATGCCGTCCACGCCGAGCGAGAAGGTGATGCCGAAGGAGCGGATCCAGCTGTGGGACTCGGTCAGCTGGTAGCGGTCGCCGTGCGGGTCGAACCGCACGGCCACCAGGGCGGCCAGGGCCAGCGCGACGGCCGAGGTGCCGAGGGCGACGGCCTTGGTCGTGGTGCGCCGGGCCTCGGTGGACCCGGCGGGCAGCGCGGCGGTCAGCACCGCGCCGGCCGCCGGGACGGCACACGTGGCGGTCAGGAGGACACTCATGCTTCCCCTCCCCCGCGCGTTGTGGAAATCCTGTCCATCACACGGACCTCATCAGGAGAGTCGTGGCGACCAGCACCAGCGTGCCGCCGAACATGGAGAGCGCGTAGGAGCGAACGAAGCCGTTCTGGACCCGCCGCAGCCGCCCGGAGATCCCGCCGATCGTGGCGGCCAGGCCGTTGACGAAGCCGTCCAGGCCGCGGCTGTCGAAGTAGACGAGCGTCGCGGCGAGCGCCGAGCCCGGCCGCACCAGGACGGCGTGGTTGAAGTCGTCCTGGAGCAGGTCCCGGCGGGCGGCCCGGGTGAGCGGGGAGCCGACCGGCGCCACCACGGGGACGGAGCCCCGCCCGTACATCGCGTACGCGAGGCCGACGCCGGCCAGCATGCACGCGGTGGTCAGCAGCGTGACGGTCAGCGGCGCGAGCGGCGAGTTCCCCTCGGCGTGGCCGGTGACCGGCTCCAGCCAGGTGAGGAAGGAGTCGTTCAGCGCGAACAGCCCGCCCGCGAACACCGAGCCGAAGGCCAGCAGCACCATCGGGACCGTCATCGTCTTCGGCGACTCGTGCGGGTGCGGGAGGTTGCCTTCCGCGTCAGGCTGCCAGCGCTTCTCGCCGAAGAACGTCAGCACCATCACGCGCGTCATGTAGAACGCCGTGACGGCCGCGCCGGTCAGCGCGCATAGGCCGAGGATCCAGCCCTCGGTGCCGCCCTTGGCGAACGCCGCCTCGATGATCTTGTCCTTGGAGAAGAAGCCGGACAGCCCGGGGAAGCCGATGATCGCGAGGTAGCCGAGGCCGAAGGTGACGAAGGTGACCGGCATGTACCGGCGCAGGCCGCCGTAGTGGCGCATGTTCACCTCGTCGTCCATGCCGTGCATGACCGACCCGGCGCCGAGGAACAGCCCGGCCTTGAAGAAGCCGTGCGTCACCAGGTGCATGATCGCGAAGGCGTAGCCGATCGGGCCGAGGCCCGCCGCGAGGATCATGTAGCCGATCTGCGACATCGTCGACCCGGCCAGCGCCTTCTTGATGTCGTCCTTCGCGCACCCGACGACCGCACCGAACAGCAGCGTGACCGCGCCGACCACCACCACGGCGGTCTGGGCGTCCGGCGCCAGGTTGAAGATCGCCGCGGACCGGGTGATCAGGTAGACGCCGGCGGTCACCATCGTCGCCGCGTGGATCAGCGCCGACACCGGGGTCGGGCCCTCCATCGCGTCGCCGAGCCAGGACTGCAGCGGCACCTGCGCCGACTTGCCGCAGGCCGCCAGCAGCAGCATCAGGCCGATCGCCGTCAGCTTGCCCTCGCTCGCCCGGCTCACCCCGCCGAACACGGGATCGAACGCGAAGGAGCCGAACTCGACGAACATCAGCATGATCGCGATCGACAGGCCCATGTCGCCGACCCGGTTGACGATGAACGCCTTCTTCGCCGCCGTCGCCGCACTCGGCTTGTGCTGCCAGAACCCGATCAGCAGGTAGGACGCGAGCCCCACGCCCTCCCAACCGAAGTACAGCAGCAGGTAGTTGTCCGCGACCACCAGCAGCAGCATGGCGGCCAGGAACAGGTTCAGATACGCGAAGAAGCGGCGGCGGCGCTCGTCGTGCGCCATGTAGCCGACCGAATAGAGGTGGATGAGCGTGCCGACACCCGTGATCAGCAGCACGAACGTCATCGACAGCTGGTCCAGCCGGAACGAGACGTCCGCCTGGAAGCCGTTCACCGGCACCCAGCTGAACAGGTGCTTCGTCACCGCCCGGTGCTCGCCGTCACGGCCGAGCATGTCCGAGAACAGCGCCAGGCCGAAGCCGAACGAGAGCGCGGCGAGCGCCGTGGCCAGCCAGTGGCCGAACCGGTCCAGCGCCCGCCCGCCGAGCAGCAGCAGGGCTGCGCCGGCCAGCGGGGCAGCCACCAGCAGCGGAATGAGAGAGTTCACCGAGGCCCTCCGCCTACAGCTTCATCAGATTGCTGTCGTCGACCGAAGCGGAGTGCCTGGTCCGGAAGATGGAGACGATGATCGCGAGACCCACCACGACCTCCGCCGCCGCGACCACCATCGTGAAGAACGCGATGATCTGGCCGTCCAGCGTGCCGTGCAGCCGCGAGAACGTCACCAGCGCCAGGTTCGAGGCGTTCAGCATCAGCTCCACGCACATGAACAGCACGATCGCGTTGCGCCGGATCAGCACCCCGGCCGCGCCGATGGTGAACAACAGGGCCGACAGATACAGGTAGTTGACCGGATTCACTCCGCGTCCTCCTCGGCCTCGTGATTCGGCACCGGCTCCAGGGACCTGCGCGGACCGGTCACCGCCGGCCGCTCCGACGGCGCCCGTCCCAGCCAGTCCGCCGTCGTGTTCTCCAGCTCCGCCATCCGGCGCAGCATCTCCTGGCTCACGTCCCGCACCTGCCCGCGCTCGCGCAGCGTCGCCATCACCGAGTCCTCGGCCACCGTGCCGTCCGGCAGCAGCCCCGGCACGTCCACCGCGTTGTGCCGCGCGTACACGCCCGGCGCCGGCAGCGGCGGCACCTGGATGTTGTCCCGCACCCGCTGCGCCGCCAGCTCGCGCTGCGTCTTCGGCGCCTTCACGTGCTCGCGGTGCGTCAGCACCATCGCCCCGACCGCCGCCGTGATCAGCAGCGCGCCGGTGACCTCGAAGGCCCACACGTACTTGGTGAAGATCAGCCGCGCCAGCCCCTGCACGTTGCCCTCGGCGTTCGCGCCCTGCAAGCCCGTGAAGTGGTCCAGCTTCGCGTTCGCGATCCCCGCGACCAGCAGCACCCCGAAGCCCAGCCCGCACAGCACCGCCGCGAACCGCTGGCCCTTCAGCTGCTCCCTCAGGGAGTCCTCGCTCGTGACGCCGACCAGCATCACCACGAACAGGAACAGCATCATGATCGCGCCGGTGTACACCACCACCTGCACCACGCCCAGGAACAGCGCGCCCTGCGCCATGTAACAGACCGCCAGCGCCAGCATCGTCGCCGCCAGGCACAGCGCGCTGTGCACCGCCTTGCGCATCAGCACCATGCCGAGCGCACCGCCGACCGCGATCACCGCCAGCACCCAGAACTGGACGGCCTCACCCGTCGAGGTCCGCCCGGCCGCCTCCGCCAGGAACGTCGTCACGGCCGCACCTCCTTCTCCCGGTCGGTGCGCTCCTGCTGAACCGTCCCCGGCGCCGCCGCCGTGATCTCACCCCGGTAGTACGCGCCCTCGTCGGCGCCCGGGAAGATCGCGTGCGGCGAATCGACCATGCCCTCGGACAGCCCCACCAGCAGCTGCTCCTTGGTGAAGATCAGGTCCTTGCGCGACGAATCCGCCAGCTCGTACTCGTTCGTCATCGTCAGCGCCCGCGTCGGACACGCCTCGATGCACAGCCCGCACAGGATGCAGCGCGCGTAATTGATCTGGTACACCGCGCCGTAGCGCTCACCGGGCGAGTACCGCTCCTCGTCCCGGTTGTCCGCGCCCTCGACGTAGATCGCGTCGGCCGGGCACGCCCACGCGCACAACTCGCAGCCCACGCACTTCTCCAGCCCGTCCGGATGCCGGTTCAGCTGGTGACGGCCGTGGAAGCGCGGCGCCGTCGGCTTCTTCTCCTCCGGATACTGCTCCGTCAGCCGCTTCTTGAACATGGCCCGGAACGTCACGCCGAAACCGGCGGCCGGACCCAGGACCGACGGCCGGTCGGTCCTCTCCGGACGGTCCGTGTGGTCGGACGACATCGCGGATCAGCTCCCCTCGGAATGGTCGGACCCGTTCAGGGCGTCCTGGAGTTGCTTCGGCGCCCGGCTGCGCCGGCGCGGAACGGGCGGCAGCACCTGGCCCGGCAGCGGCGGCACCGGGTACCCGCCCGCCATCGGGTCGAACTCGCCCTCCGGGCGCTCCGGTTCGGGCTCCGGCTCCTTGCGCACGAAGTCCCGCAGCAGCACCAGCAGCAGGATCACGCCCACCGGCGCCCCCACGTACAGCACCACCTCGCCGAAGCCGTACCCCTCGTTGCGCAGCGCCCGCACGCTCGCGATCAGCACCAACCACACCAGCGAGACCGGGATCAGCACCTTCCAGCCCAGCTTCATGAACTGGTCGTAGCGCAACCGCGGCAGCGTGCCGCGCAGCCAGATGAAGAAGAACAGCAGCAACTGGATCTTCAGCGTGATCCACAGCATCGGCCACCAGCCGTGGTTCGCCCCCGCCCAGAACACCGACACCGGCCACGGCGCCCGCCAGCCGCCCAGGAACAGCGTCGACGCCACCGCCGACACCGTCACCATGTTCACGTACTCGGCCAGCATGAACATCGCGAACTTCAGCGACGAGTACTCGGTGTTGAACCCGCCCACCAGCTCGCCCTCGGCCTCCGGCAGGTCGAACGGCGCCCGGTTCGTCTCACCGACCATCGCGACGATGTACACGATGAACGACACCGGCAACAGCGCCGCGAACCACGTCGAATGCTGCTGCGCCACGATCTCCGACGTCGACATCGACCCCGAGTAGATGAACACCGCCGCGAACGACAGGCCCATCGCGATCTCGTAGCTGATCATCTGCGCCGACGAGCGCAGCCCGCCCAGCAGCGGGTACGTCGAACCGGAGGACCAGCCCGCCAGCACGATCCCGTAGATGCCCACCGACGCCGTCGCCAGGATGTACAGCAGCGCCACCGGGAAGTCCGTCAGCTGCAGCGCCGTCCGGGTCCCGAAGACCGACACCTCGTTGTCGGCCGGCCCGAACGGGATCACCGCGAACGCCATGAACGCCGGGATCGCGCACACGATCGGAGCAAGGATGTACACCACCTTGTCCGACCCCTTGACGACGAGGTCCTCCTTCAGTGCCAGCTTCACGCCGTCCGCCAGCGACTGCAGCAGACCCCAGGGACCGTGCCGGTTCGGCCCGATGCGCAACTGCATCCAGGCCACCACCTTGCGCTCCCACACGATGGCGATCAGCACCGTCAACACCAGGAAGCCGAAGCAGAACACCGCCTTCAGCAACACCAGCCACCACGGGTCGTGCCCGAAGAACCGGAGCATCTCGTACGGCTGCGGACTGGTCATCGGTCCTCCCCTTCGGCGCCCGTCCCCGCAGCGGCGGGAACGGCCGGAACGGCCTCGGTCGCGGCGATCGTGACCAGATGGCCGACGGCCGTCCCGAGCGTGCGGTGCGCACCACCCGGAGTCGAGTTCAGCGGGATCCACACCGTGCGGTCCGGCAACGACTCGGTCACCTCAAGCGGCAGCGTCAGCGAACCCGCCGGACCCGTCAGCCGCAGCGCACCGCCCTGCCGCGCACCGACCTCCCGCGCCGTCACCGGCGAGATCCGGGCCACCGCCCGGTGCCGGGTGCCCGCCAGATGCGGATCACCCTCCTGCAACGAACCGTTGTCCAGCAGCTGCCGCCAGCCCGCCAGCACCGCCTGCCCCGTCGCCGGACGCGGCAGCAGACCCGGGTGCGCGGCCGGATCGGCCGCCCGGTCCCCCGCCCACGGCGCGAACCGGTCCAGCTCCAGCCGCGCCGCCCGCACGTCCGGCAGACCCAGCCGGTGCCCCAGCGCATCCGCCAGCATGTTCAGCACGCGAAGGTCGGAATGGAGATGGCGACCCATCAACTGGTCCGCCTTGAGCGCGGTTTCGAACATCCGCACCCGACCCTCCCAGTCCAGGAACGTGCCCGCCTTCTCCGCCACCGCCGCCACCGGCAACACCACGTCCGCGCGCGCCGTCACCGCCGACGGACGCAACTCCAGCGACACCACGAACCGCACCGCCGCCAACGCCTCGTCCGCCAGCACCGGATCCGCCAGATCATCCGGATCCACCCCGCCGACCAGCAGCGCGTCCAGCTCACCGCGCGCCGCCGCCGCCAGGATCTGGTCCGTGTCCCGGCCCACCCGCGACGGCAGCTCCGCCACGCCCCACACCGCCGCCGCCTGCGCCCGCGCCGCCGGAGCGGCCACCGGACGCCCACCGGGCAGCAGCCCCGGCAGCGCACCCGCCTCCACCGCACCCCGCTCACCGGCCCGGCGCGGCACCCAGGCGACCCTCGCCCCCGTCGCGTGCGACAACCGCAGCACCGCCGTCAGCGCCCCCGGGATCGCGGCCAGCCGCTCACCCGCCAGGATCACCGCACCCGGCCGGCGCAACAGCTCCGCCGCCTGCCCCGCCTCGTCGCTCAACGGCTCGTCCGCCGCCAACGCCCCGAACCACTCCGGCTCCGTACCCGGCGCCGCCGGCAGCAGCGCACCGCGCAGCTTCGCCAGACCCCGCGACGCGAACGCCGCCACCGCATACACCTTCAGGCCCCTGGCGCGACTCGCCTTCCGCAACCGCAGGAAGACGATCGGCGACTCCTCCTCCGGCTCCAGACCCGCCAGCAGCACCGCCGGCGCCTGCTCCAGCTGCTCGTAGGTGACGCCCCCGCCGTCCACGTCCACACCGCGCCCCGCGACGGCCGCGGCCAGGAAGTCCGCCTCCTCACCGCTGTGCGCACGCACCCGGAAGTCCACGTCGTTCGTGCCCAGCACCACCCGCGCGAACTTCGCGTACCCGTACGCGTCCTCCACCGTCACCCGGCCACCGGCCAGCACACCCGCCCGCGCACCGCGCAGACCCTCGGCCGCCCGGGCCAACGCCTCCGGCCACGAGGCCGCCACCAGCTCGCCGTCCACCCGCACCAGCGGAGTCGACAACCGGTCCCGCTGCTGCGCGTAACGGAACGCGAACCGGCCCTTGTCGCAGTTCCACTCCTCGTTCACCGCCGGGTCCTCACCCGCCAGCCGGCGCAACACCTTGCCCCGACGGTGATCCGTACGCTGCGCGCACCCCGCCGAACAGTGCTCGCACACACTCGGCGACGACACCAGGTCGAACGGACGCGAGCGGAAACGATAAGCCGCCGACGTCAGCGCCCCGACCGGGCAGATCTGGATCGTGTTCCCCGAGAAGTACGACTCGAAATCGTCCCCCTGCCCCGTCCCCACCTGCTGCAACGCACCGCGCTCCACCAGATCGATGAACGGATCCCCCGCGATCTGCTGCGAGAACCGCGTGCACCGCGCGCACAGGACGCAACGCTCCCGGTCCAGCAGCACCTGGCTGCTGATCGGCAGCGGCTTGGCGTAAGTCCGCTTCATCCCGTCGAAGCGCGAGTCCGCCGCGCCACTGGACATCGCCTGGTTCTGCAACGGGCACTCACCGCCCTTGTCACACACCGGGCAGTCCAGCGGGTGGTTGATCAGCAACAGCTCCATCACACCGCGCTGCGCCTTCTCCGCCACCGGCGAACTCAGCTGCGTGCGCACCACCATGCCCTCGGCCACCGGGATCGTGCAGGACGCCACCGGCTTGCGCTGGCCCTCGATCTCCACGATGCACTGCCGGCACGCGCCGGCCGGATCCAGCAGCGGATGGTCGCAGAAGCGCGGGATCTGGGTGCCGATCGCCTCGGCGGCCCGGATCACCAACGTCCCCTTGGGGACCTGCACTTCGACGCCGTCGATGGTGAGCGTGACCAGTTCGACCGCGGTCCCGGAGGCGTTTGGCTCTGTGATCGTCACGCGTGCACCTCCCTCTCGGTGGCGGACTGGTGGCCGGGGCGGGACCCGTCGGCCCAGACGGTGGACGCGGCCGGGTCGAACGGGCAGCGGCGCTCGGCCAGGTGCTGCTCGTACTCGGCCCGGAAGTGCCGGAGCGAGGACACGATCGGGCTCGCCGCGCCGTCGCCCAGGGCGCAGAACGACTTGCCGTTGATGTTGTCGGCGATGTCGAGGAGCTTGTCCAGATCCCCCTCGACGCCCTCGCCGGCCTCGATCCGCTTGAGCAACTGGACCAGCCAGTAGGTGCCCTCGCGACACGGCGTGCACTTGCCGCACGACTCGTGCGCGTAGAACTCGGTCCAGCGGGTGACGGCCCGCACCACGCAGGTCGTCTCGTCGAACACCTGCAGCGCCTTCGTGCCGAGCATCGACCCGGCCGCGCCGACGCCCTCGTAGTCCAGCGGGACGTCCAGGTGCTCGTCGGTGAACATCGGGGTCGACGAGCCGCCCGGCGTCCAGAACTTCAGCCGGTGCCCCGCGCGGATCCCCCCGCTCAGGTCCAGCAGCTGGCGCAGCGTGACGCCCAGCGGCGCCTCGTACTGGCCCGGGTTGGTCACGTGGCCGGACAGCGAGTAGAGCGTGAAACCCGGGGACTTCTCGGTGCCCAGGCCCTTGAACCACTCCTTGCCCCGGGCCAGGATCGGCGGCACCGAGGCGATCGACTCCACGTTGTTGACCACCGTCGGGCACGCGTACAGGCCCGCGATCGCCGGGAACGGCGGACGCAGGCGCGGCTGGCCGCGGCGGCCCTCCAGCGAATCCAGCAGCGCCGTCTCCTCGCCGCAGATGTAGGCGCCGGCGCCGGCGTGCACGGTGATGTCGAGGTCCACGCCCGAGCCCATGATGTTCCGGCCGAGCAGCCCCGCCTCGTACGCCTCGGCGACTGCGGCGTGCAGGCGCCGCAGCACCGGGACGACCTCTCCGCGCAGGTAGATGAAGGCGTGGTCGCAGCGGATCGCGTAGGACGCGATGATCATGCCCTCGATGAGCGAGTGCGGGTTCGCGAACAGCAGCGGGATGTCCTTGCAGGTGCCCGGCTCGGACTCGTCCGCGTTCACCACCAGGTAGTGCGGCTTGCCGTCGTTCTGCGGGATGAACTGCCACTTCATGCCGGTCGGGAAGCCGGCGCCGCCGCGGCCGCGCAGGCCGGCGTCCTTGACCAGGGCGATCACGTCGTCCGGAGGCATCGCGAGGGCCGCCTTCAGGCCCTCGTAGCCGTGGTGGCGGCGGTAGGTGGCGAGCGTCCACGGGCGGCTGTCGTCCCAGGAGGCCGACAGGACGGGGGTGAGCAGCTTCTCGGCCGGCTCGGCGGAGGTCATCACGCTTCGGTCCCTTCCTGGCCGGGGTCGTTGTGGTCGTGGTCCTGGTGGCCGGTTTCTGCGTTGTTGGTTTCTGCGCGGTCGGGCTCAGCGCGGTCGGTTTCTGTGCGGTCGGTGTCGTGCTGGCCGGTTTCTGGGCGGTCGGGCTCCTCTTGGCGCGGGGAGACCACCCTGGTGCCGCCGCTGCCGGGCAGAGCCTCGCCCCTCGCCAGGCGCAGCCCCACCAGCGACGGCCCGCCGCCCGCACCCGACTCGTCGTTGGCGCCCGGGCGCTCGTCGGGGAAGCCCGCCAGGATGCGGGCCGTCTCCTTGAACCCGCACAGCCGGGCGCCGCGCGTCGGCCGCACCTCCCGGCCCGCGCGCAGGTCGTCCACCAGCCGCCGGGCGCTCTCCGGGGTCTGGTTGTCGAAGAACTCCCAGTTGACCATCACCACGGGGGCGTAGTCGCAGGCCGCGTTGCACTCGATGTGCTCGATCGAGACCTCGCCGTCGGCGGTCGTCTCGTTGTTGCGGATCCCCAGGTGCTCCTGCAGCTCCTCGAAGATCTGGTCTCCGCCGAGCACCGCGCACAGCGTGTTGGTGCACACCCCGACGTGGTACTTCCCGGCCGGGCGCCGCCGGTACATCGTGTAGAACGTGGCGACCGCGGTGACCTCGGCGGTCGTCAGGTCCAGCTGCTCCGCGCAGAACCGGATGCCGGTCGGGCTGACGAAGCCCTCCTCGGCCTGCACCAGGTGCAGCAGCGGCAGCAACGCCGAACGGGCCACCGGGTAGCGGCCGATCAGCTCCGCGGCGTCCGCGGCCAGCCGGGCGCGCACCTCCTCGGGGTACGGCTTCGCCGGCAGCGCCGGCAGTCCGAGCTCGACATTGGTCACCGGTCCACGCCTCCCATCACCGGGTCGATCCCGGCCACCGCGACGATCACGTCGGCGACCTGGCCGCCCTCGCACATCGCCGCCATCGACTGCAGATTGGTGAACGACGGATCCCGGAAGTGGACCCGGTACGGGCGCGTCCCGCCGTCGCTCACCACGTGCACGCCCAGCTCGCCCTTGGGCGACTCGACCGCCGCGTACGCCTGGCCGACCGGGACCCGGAAGCCCTCGGTGACCAGCTTGAAGTGGTGGATCAGGGCCTCCATCGAGGTGCCCATGATCTTGCGGATGTGGTCGAGCGAGTTGCCCATCCCGTCCGGGCCGACCGCCAGTTGGGCCGGCCAGGCGATCTTCTTGTCGGCCACCATGACCGGGCCCGGGCGCAGCCGCTCCAGGCACTGCTCGACGATCCGCAGCGACTGGCGCATCTCCTCCAGGCGGATCAGGAAGCGGCCGTAGGAGTCGGCGGTGTCCGCGACGGCGACCTCGAAGTCGTAGTCCTCGTAGCCGCAGTACGGCTCGGTCTTGCGCAGGTCGTGCGGCAGGCCGGTGGCGCGCAGGATCGGGCCGGTGGCGCCGAGGGCCAGGCAGCCGGCCAGGTCCAGGAAGCCGACGTCCACCAGGCGCGCCTTGAACACCGGGTTGCCGGTGGCGAGTTTGTCGTACTCGTGCATCCGGGAGCGCAGCAGCTTGACCGCCTCGCGGATCTGGTCGACGGCGCCCGGCGGCAGGTCCTGGGCGAGGCCGCCGGGGCGCACGTACGCGTGGTTCATGCGCAGGCCGGTGACCAGCTCGAAGACGTCCAGGATCAGCTCGCGGTCCCGGAAGCCGTAGATCATCAGGGTGGTGGAGCCGATCTCCATGCCGCCGGTGGCCAGGCAGACCAGGTGCGAGGAGATCCGGTTCAACTCCATCATCATCACGCGGATGACGCTCGCCCGGTCCGGGACGTCGGCGGTGATGCCGAGCAGCTTCTCGACCGCGAGGCAGTAGGCGGTCTCGTTGAACAGCGGCGTCAGGTAGTCCATGCGGGTCACGAAGGTGGTGCCCTGGACCCAGCTGCGGACCTCCATGTTCTTCTCGATGCCGGTGTGCAGGTAGCCGATGCCGCAGCGAGCCTCCTTCACCGTCTCGCCGTCGATCTCCAGGATCAGCCGCAGCACGCCGTGGGTGGACGGGTGCTGGGGGCCCATGTTGACGATGATGCGCTCGTCGTCCGCCCGGGCGACCGCCTCGACCACCTCGCCCCAGTCGCCGCCGGTGACGGTGAAGACGCGGCCCTCGGTGGTCTCGCGGGACCCGGCGTGGGTGTCGGCCTGGGCCTCGGCCTGGGCGTCCGTGCGGGGGTCCGTACGAGGGTCCGTACGGGACTCTTCGCGGGCTTCTTCGTGGGCTTCTTCGTAGTGCTGAGTGTTCATCAGCTGTACGACCTCCGCTGGTCGGGTGCCGGGATCTGGGCGCCCTTGTACTCGACGGGGATGCCGCCGAGCGGGTAGTCCTTGCGCTGCGGGTGGCCCAGCCAGTCGTCCGGCATCATGATCCGGGTCAGCGCCGGGTGGCCCTCGAAGACCAGGCCGAAGAAGTCGTAGGCCTCGCGCTCGTGCCAGTCGTTGGTCGGGTAGACGCTCACCACCGACGGGACGCGCGGGTCGGCGTCCGGCGCGGTGACCTCCAGGCGGATCAGGCGGCCGTGGGTGATCGAGCGCAGGTGGTAGACCGCGTGCAGCTCGCGGCCCTTGTCGCCGGGGTAGTGCACGCCGCTCACGCCGAGACACAGCTCGAAGCGCAGCGCCGGGTCGTCGCGCAGCACGCGGACCGTGCGCAGCAGGTGCTCGCGCTCGACGTGGAAGGTCAGCTCGCCGCGGTCGACGACCGTCCGCTCGATCACGTCGGCCGGATCCAGGCCCTGCTCCTCCAGGGCGCCCTCCAGCTCGTCGGCGACCTCGTCGAACCAGCCCCCGTACGGGCGTTCGCTCGGGCCGGGCAACACGACCGGCGCGGCGAGGCCGCCGAAACCGGACGTGTCGCCGCTGCCCTGGGCGCCGAACATGCCCTGGCGGCGGCCGACCACCTCGACCGGGATCTCGCGCACCGGCTGCTCGCGGCGGGTCTCGGGTACCTGGTCGTTCATCGCAGCTGCCCCCTCATCTCGCTGATGGGGGTGGCCTGCAGGGCGAGCGCCTCGCCGAGCTCCTCGGCCCGGCGGCGGTTCACGCCCAGCGGCTCGTGCTGGATCTTGTCGTGCAGCTTCAGGATGGCGTCCATCAGCATCTCCGGGCGGGGCGGGCAGCCGGGCAGGTAGATGTCCACCGGGACGATGTGGTCGACGCCCTGCACGATCGCGTAGTTGTTGAACATCCCGCCGGAGGAGGCGCAGACGCCCATCGAGATGACCCACTTCGGGTTGGCCATCTGGTCGTACACCTGGCGCAGCACCGGGGCCATCTTCTGGCTCACCCGGCCCGCGACGATCATCAGATCGGCCTGCCGGGGGGAGCCGCGGAAGACCTCCATGCCGAACCGGGCCAGGTCGTAGCGGCCGGCGCCGGTGGTCATCATCTCGATCGCGCAGCAGGCCAGGCCGAACGTGGCCGGGAAGAGTGACGCCTTGCGCACCCAGCCGGCGGCCGTCTCCACGGTCGTGAGCAGAAAGCCGCTCGGCAGCTTCTCCTCGATTCCCATCAGATCCCTCTCAATGCCTCAAGTCCGGTGGTTCATCGGCCGGTTCTGGCTTTTTCGTCCGGTCGGGGGCGGCGCGCCCGGGTCGGGTCGGGTGCCCGGGCCGGGTCGGATACCCGGGTCGGGGGCGTTCGCCTGGTCGGCTCGTCCACTCGTTCACTCGTTCACAAGGGGTCGCCGAGGCCGACCCGCGAGCGGGCCTCCGGCGGGTGGACGGACCTCCGACGGGCGGGCGGCCCCGCGCTCAGTCCCACTCCAGGCCGCCGCGCCGCCAGACGTAGGCGTAGGCGACGAAGACCGTGGCGATGAACAGGAGCATCTCGACCAGCCCGAAGATCCCGAGCGAGTCGAACGTCACCGCCCACGGGTAGAGGAAGACGATCTCGATGTCGAAGACGATGAAGAGCATCGCCGTCAGGTAGTACTTGATCGGGAACCGACCGCCGCCCACGGGCTGCGGGGTCGGCTCGATGCCGCACTCGTACGCCTCCAACTTGGCCCGGTTGTAGCGCTTGGGGCCGGTGAGTGAGGCCATCACGACGGAGCCGACCGCGAACGCCGCCGCGATGGCACCGAGTACGAGGATCGGCGCGTAGGCATTCATAGCCCCCGCTCCCTCCGTCCAGTCGTCCTTGACTGCAGATCGGAACCGGCGGGTCACACTGAGGTGAACCCGCGCTCCAGTTCCCGAGATCCACCTCATGTGAGGCAGTTCACAAAGCCTGGAACGAGCGCATCCTATGCCTGTCGGCTTGTGATCTGCGACACGCAGTTCGCCGGGATCTTTGTGATCTACGACACCCTTGAAATGGGGGCGAATGCGAACGTGCCCAGTTTTGTCAACGCAAAGCAGTCAAATGGTCACAACCAGTCGCATTTACCTGTGAAGCGGCAGGTCAGAGCCGTGCTCCTATATCAACTATGCTCCGACAGTGGCAAATTTCCGGGCGTCAGGTTGACGTGTTATAGCGGCTCACTCGCAGGGGTGGCGGGGGGGTGAACGCTTGCTTGACCCTTCGTTCACAAGCGCGCGTTGTCTCCTTGGGCCCTCCCCCTCCCCCCTCC
>NZ_JBFBDY010000068.1:0-22870 GCF_040683475.1 Kitasatospora sp. NPDC093558
GGCCGGCTGACACGTCGAAGGGCCCGCCTCCTGGCTTGGGGAGGCGGGCCCTTCGACGTGCGGTCAGCGCTGGTAGATCGCCTCGACGTCGGCCGCGTAGTCCTTCAGGACGACGTTGCGCTTGAGCTTCAGGGACGGCGTGAGGTGGCCGCTCTCCTCGGAGAACTCGGTGTCCAGCAGGCGGAACTTCTTGACCGCCTCGGCATGCGAGACGGCCGCGTTACCGTCGTCGACGGCGGCCTGGAGCGCGGCCAGCAGGTCCGGGTCCTCGCGCAGCTCGGCGACCGTCGCGGTGGCGGGCTTGCCGTTGAGCTCCTTCCACTTGGGGAAGAAGTCCGGGTCGATGGTGATCAGGCAGCCGATGAAGGGCTTGCGGTCGCCGACCACCATGACCTCGCCGACCAGCGCGTGCGCCCGGATCCGGTCCTCGATCACCGCGGGGGCGACGTTCTTGCCGCCCGCCGTGACGATGATCTCCTTCTTGCGGCCGGTGATGGTCAGGTAGCCCTCGGAGTCCAGCGAGCCGATGTCGCCGGTGGCCATCCAGCCGTCCTTGAGGCTGTCGGCGGTGGCCTGCGGGTTGTTCCAGTAACCGGTGAAGACGTGCGGGCCCTTGAAGAAGACCTCGCCGTCCTCGGCGATCCGCACGGAGGCGCCCGGCACCGGCTGGCCGACCGTGCCGATCTTCGGCTTGTCCCACGGGTTGAAGGCGGTGGCCGCGCAGGTCTCGGTCAGGCCGTAGCCCTCCAGGACGGTGAAGCCGATGCCCCGGTAGAAGTGGCCGAGGCGCTCGCCGAGCGGGGCGCCGCCGGAGATGGCGTGGGTGGCCCGGCCGCCGAGGGCGGCGCGCAGCTTGCTGTAGACGAGCTTGTCGAAGACCGCGTGCTTGATCCGCAGGACGAGGCCGGCGCCGCCGGCGTCCAGGGCGCGGCTGTAGGCGATCGCGGTCTCGGCGGCCTTGTCGAAGATCTTGCCCTTGCCGTCGGCCTGGGCCTTGGCCCGCGCGGTGTTGTAGACCTTCTCGAACACCCGCGGCACGCCGAGGATCAGCGTCGGGCGGAAGGAGGCCAGCTCGGCGGTGACGTCCTTGATGTCGGAGACGTGGCCCAGCTTGATCGGGGCCATCGCCGGGGCGATCTCGGCGATCCGGCCGAGCACGTGGGCCAGCGGCAGGAACAGCAGGACGGAGCTCTCGCCGGTGCGGAACAGCGGGGCCAGGCGCTCGACGACGTTGCCGCACTCGGCCAGGAAGTTGCCGTGCGTCAGCTGACAGCCCTTCGGGCGGCCGGTGGTGCCCGAGGTGTAGACGATGGTGGCGACCGAGTCCTCGGTGGCGACCGAGCGGCGCTCCTGGACGGTCGCGTCCGCGACGCCCTCGCCGGCCTCGGCCAGCGCGGCGATCGCGCCGCCCTCGATCTGCCAGACGTGCTTGAGCTCGGGCAGCCGGCCGCGGACCTCCTCGACCACCTTGAGGTGCTGGTCGGTCTCGGTGAGCACGGCGACGGCGCCGGAGTCGCCGAGGATCCACTCGACCTGCTCGGGGGAGGAGGTCTCGTACACCGGCACGGTGATCGCGCCGGCCGTCCAGATCGCGAAGTCCAGCAGCGTCCACTCGTACCGGGTGCGGGACATGATGCCCACCCGGTCGCCGGGCCGCACGCCCGCCGCGATCAGGCCCTTGGCCGCCGCGTGCACCTCGACCAGGAACTGGGCCGCGGTCAACTCCTGCCAGCGGCCGTCCACCTTCCGGCTGAGGACCGCGACGTCCGGGTGCCGCTCGGCGTTCTGGTGCACGAGGTCGGAGAGGTTACCGCCGCTCGGTACCTGGTAGAGGGCCGGAAGGCTGAAGTCGAGCAAGACTGCTCCTCGTTCGCGACGCTGCGGGACGGCAGGACGTTACTGCCCGGTAGGCAGCTTCGACCAGGGGGGTCGGCCCCGGTGTTCGAAGTGTCACACCCGGCCGGGTCGGACCAGGCCGTGACCGGGTCGTTCGACTGGCACCCTACGACAGGGCCGGGCGACTGGCCGGTAACATGCGCCGCCGCCGGGTGTCCGGGGGTGCCCGCCCGCCGTCGCCCGGTGCCCGCGCGGCCGAGTCGATCGCCGGTCGCGATAGCCTGCTCCGGGCGCACCCGGGCGAGCACGCCTCGACCGGAGCGGCAGGCAGAAGGACTGAGGCGGAGGGCCATTCCATGGCGGAGCACACCAGGTCGAGCATCACCATCGACGCGAGCCCGGCCACGGTCATGGCCGTGATCGCCGACTTCGCCGCCTACCCGGCCTGGACCGGCGAGGTCAAGGAGATCGAGGTCCTGGAGACCGCCGAGGACGGCCGCGCCGCGAAGGTCCGCCTGCTCCTCGACGCCGGCGCCATCCGCGACGAGCACGTCCTCGCCTACACCTGGGACGGCGACCGCGAGGTCGGCTGGACCCTCGTGCGCAGCCAGATGCTCCGCTCGCTCGACGGCTCCTACACCCTCGCCCCGCTCGGCGCCGACCGCACCGAGGTGACGTACCAGCTCGCCGTGGACGTCAAGATCCCGATGCTCGGCATGATCAAGCGCAAGGCCGAGAAGGTCATCATCGACCGCGCGCTGGCCGGCCTGAAGAAGCGCGTCGAGGGCTGACGCGGGTCCTGGGACGGAACGGGGGCCCGACGGCATGACGGCGACACGCACGATCCTGGTCAGCGGTGACGCGGGCGCGCCCGCGGTGGCCGCCGCCACCGCCCTGCACGCCGCCCGCGGCGGCCGGCGGGTCTGGCTGCTGGCCGCCGACGACCCGCACCGGGCCCTGGACTCCGTGCTCGGCGCCCGGCTGGAGCCCGAACCCCTCGACTACGCACCCGGTCTGACCGTCTCCCGGATCGACGAGCAGGCCGCCTTCCGGCACGCCCTCGGCGAGATCGCCGGCCGCCTCAAGCCCGCCCTCGACCTGCTCGGCGCCGAGCCGCTCGACCCCGAGGAGCTCACCGCCCTGCCCGGCATCGCCCGGCTCGCCCTGCTGCGCGCCCTGCCCGCCGCCGACGGGGATGTCCTGGTCGTGCTCGCCCCGCCGCCCGCCGAGCTGATCGCCGCCCTCGCCCTGCCCGAGCAGCTGGAGCGCTACCTGGACCGGCTGGTCCCCGAGCAGCGCCAGGCCGCCCGCGCGCTGCGCCCGCTGCTGGCCGGTCTCGCGGGCGTGCCGATGCCCGCCGACTGGCTGTACGAGAGCCGCGGCAAGGCCGCCGGCGTGCTCGCCGAGTCCCGGGCCGCGATCACCTCGCCCGGCACCAGCGTGCGCCTGGTCGTGCCGGCCGACGGCCACCCGTACGACGACCTGCGCCGGATCCGCGCCGGGCTGGCCCTGCACGGGCACCGGCCGGACGCCGTCGTCGTGCACGGCGCGCTGCCGGACGCCGCGCTCGACTCGCCGGACCCGTGGCTGGCCGCGCTGGCCGCGCGCCGCCGCGAGGAGCTGGCCGCGCTGACCGCGGCGAGCGACGTGCCCGTCCTCGTCACCGGGCTCGCCGACGTCACGCTGGAGGCCGTCGCCGACCGCCTGTACGGGGACGGGCCCGGGCCCGAGCGGCTCGCCGCCGAGCCCTGGCCGGTCGAGGACCGGCTCGCCGAGGAGGGCCTGCTGGTGTGGCACCTCGCGCTGCCGGGCGCCGAGCGGGCCGACCTCGACCTCGTGCGCCGGGGCGACGAACTGGTGCTCGGCCTCGGCGCCCACCGCCGGGTGCTCACCCTGCCGTCGGCGCTGCGCCGCTGCACCGTCGCGGGCGCGGGGCTGACCGACGGGGTGCTCGCCGTGCGGTTCGCGCCGGATCCGGCGCTCTGGCCGCGGGGCTGACGGGCTCCCGGGCTTGCCGGGCTTCCGGGGCCTCGCCGCTCCTCGGGTAGCGTCGGTGGCCGGTGGCCGCGGGGTGCGGCCGCAGCAGAGGAGGCCCCCGCGATGACCAGCACCGACCGCAGCGACGGCACCGACCGCACCGACGGCACCGAGGCGGCGGGCGGTCCCGACGACGCGCAGGCCCAGCCCTTCGGACCGGAGCTCGGCCCCCTGGTCGATGAGGTGCGCCGCTTCGCCGGTGCCGTCGGCCAGAAGGCCCAGGAGGCGAGCGCCGACACCCTGATCACTCTGGCCGGCTTCGCCGACCGGCTGCGCGAGCAGAAGCCGGAGGTCTACGGCCACCTCGCGGCCGCCGGCTCCGGCCTGGCCGCCGCAGGCGCCGAGCTGCTGGCCGCCTACCGCGCCGCCGTGGCCGGCCACGAGCGCCGCTGGACCGCCGGCGAGGGCTCCGCCAGCGAGCGGATCGACCTCGACACCCCGGACGGGACGTCCACCAAGCAGTGAATCCGTAACCCCTGAGCGGTGACGACATCACCCCTGTGCGTGACGAACCGGGAATACTCGTACGACTTTTGAAGCATCACGGCCCGGTTCCTCCCGGATTGTCTTCGGCTAATGTATGCGAGGCTGTGTACGAGGGCGTGTTTGGGCGGTACCGTTCCGTCCAGCGGGAACGAGTGAATAGCTGAGGGACACATGGCTCTGACCATCGGCGTCGATGTCGGCGGGACCAAGATCGCGGCAGGTGTGGTCGACGAGGCGGGCACGATCCTCGCCAGGACCAGGGTGCCCACCCCGGCCGACCCCCAGTGGGCCGTGGACGCCATCGCGCAGGCCGTGCGCGAGCTCAAGGAGCAGCACCCCGACGTCAGCGCCGTCGGCGTCGGCGCCCCCGGCTTCGTCGACCGCAACCGTTCCACGGTGATCTTCGCGCCCAACATCGACTGGGAGAACGAGCCGCTGCGCGGCCGGATCGAGGAGCTCACCGGCCTGGACACCGTCGTCGAGAACGACGCCAACTGCGCCGCCTGGGCCGAGTTCCGCTTCGGCGCCGCCGCCGACCACGAGGACATGGTCCTGATCACCGTCGGCACCGGCATCGGCGGCGGCATCGTCCTGGACGGTCGGCTGCACCGCGGCCGGTTCGGCGTGGCCGGCGAGATCGGCCACCTCAACATGGTCCCCGACGGCCTGCCCTGCGGCTGCGGCGGCAAGGGCTGCTGGGAGCAGTACGGCTCCGGGCGCTCGCTGCGCCGCTACGGCCGGGAGAAGGCCGCCGCCGACCCGGTCCGCGGCAAGCGGATGCTGGAGCTCAACGACGGCGTCGCCGAGACCATCCGCGGCATCCACATCACCGAGGCCGCCGAGGCGGGCGACCCGCTCGCCCTGGAGTGCTACGCCGAGCTCGCCGACTGGCTGGGCCGCGGCATGGCCGACCTCGCCGCGCTCTTCGACCCGGGCGTCTTCGTCCTCGGCGGCGGCGTCTCCGACTCCGGCCGCCTGCTGCTCGACCCGGTCGCCAAGGCCTTCGAGCACTACCTGACGGGCGGCGTGCACCGCCCGCGCGCCGAGGTCGTCCTGGCCTCGATGGGCTCGGCGGCCGGCATCGCCGGCGCGGCGGACCTCGCCCGCACCCTCTGACCCCGCTCGACCCCCTCGAAAAAGCCCGCCGGCGGCGGTGCGACCGGACCCCGACCAACCCCGGACGCGCCGCCGCCGTCGCACGTCCCGGGGCTGCCGTACGGTCGGTCGTACCGATCACGGACGGGGAGGAACATGACGACGGCACCCACCGCACCGCTGCCCGGGCCCGGCCCGCGCCGACTGCGGCTGCTCGGCTACAACGTCAGGTCACTGCGCGACGACCGCGAGGCACTCGTCCGGGTGATCCGGGCGTGCGAGCCCGACGTCGTCTGCGTTCAGGAGTCACCGCGCTACTGGCGGCCCGAGGGCCAGGCGGCGTGGCTCGCCCGGCGCACCGGGACGACCGTCCTCGCCGGCGGCGGCCGGACGGCGGCCGGGCCGCTGCTGCTCGGCCGGCCCGGCGCCGTCGAGGTGCTCGGCGTGCACGACCGGTTCCTGCCGAAGACCCGCGGCCTGCACGCCCGCGGCTTCGCCACCGCGCTGCTGCGGCTGCCCGGCTCGGCGCCGTTCAGCGTCACCAGCTGCCACCTGAGCCTGGACGCCGACGAGCGCCACGGCCAGTTCGAGCTCCTGCTCGACCAGCTCCGGATCGCCGAACTCGGTGTCATCGCAGGCGACTTCAACGAGCACCCGGACGGGCAGGGGTGGCGGCTGCTGGCCTCGCGCCTCCAGGACGGGCACGTCACCGCGCCCTGGGGCGGCGAGTTCACGTCCGTCCCCGAGCGCCCCTACCAGCGGATCGACGCCGTCTTCGCCACGCCCGGGATCACCGTGCTCGCCTGCGGCGTGCCGCACGGGCTGCCCGGCGTCACCGGGGC
Source organism: Kitasatospora sp. NPDC093558 (assembly GCF_040683475.1). Classification (NCBI taxonomy): domain Bacteria; kingdom Bacillati; phylum Actinomycetota; class Actinomycetes; order Kitasatosporales; family Streptomycetaceae; genus Kitasatospora; species Kitasatospora sp. NPDC093558. Next base: position 6,297 of record NZ_JBFBDY010000068.1, read on the forward strand.
GGACCTGCGGGCCGCGACGGACCACCTGCCGGTGCTCGCCGTGCTGGAGATTCCCGGGCCGAAGGAGACGTACTAGGGCGTGTCTGACAATTCGCGTCGCCCCGCAGACGGGAATTGTCAGACACGCCCTAGACCACGGCGCCGTTGTCCGGGTCCTCCGGCTCGTCCTCGTCGCGGTCCTTCATCCGGACCACCAGGGTCACGAAGCCGCCCAGGAAGGCGGTGAACCCGACCCAGGCCGGCCAGCCGGAGATCTCGCGCCACACCACCGCGTCGAACAGCAGCAGCGCCGGGCCGCCGAGCACCGCGAGCCACGCGAACTTGGCGGTCACGTCGGCCGCCGGCAGCGGCGGGGGCTCCGGCGGGACGTAGTGGCCCTCGTCCGTCTCCTCGGCCAGCTCGAAGTCGCGCGGGCCCGCGCCGCCGGCCGGCAGCACCGGCCCGCCCGGGCGGGAGCGCGGCTGCGGGGCGAGGTCGGACAGGTCGTCCGGGACGCCGCGGCCGGCGCCGTCCTTGAAGCCGCCCTTCAGCTCGCCGCGGGCCCGCAGGTCCTCGATCTCCGGCCAGTTCGGGTTGTTGAGGTCGACGGGGTCGTCGAACTGGGCGACCAGGGCGGCGAAGATCTCGTCCTGTTCGGCCTGGCTGCGCTCGGGCGCGCGGCGGCGGGGCTCCGCGGGGGGCTCGCCGGCCTTGCCGGCCTTGTCGGCCGCCGGACCGCCGCTCGCGCCGTCCCCGGTCGCGCCGTCGGTCGCGCCGTCCTCGCGGGGTGCTTCGTCCCCGCCGCCCGCCGTGCTGCTCTCGTGCACTTCCGGCCCTTCAGCCATGGTGATCGTCGGATTCCACCCGGTTGACGCCCGCCGCGTGCGCGGGAGCCAGCCGTCGGATGAAGTCCAGGCCGCCCGTGAATATTTCCGCCGCGTCGTGGTCCAGCGTCGCGACGTGGAAGCTGCGCTGCAACAGCCGCTCCGTCACGTCGGTCGAGGATATCCGGGCCAGCACCAGTTCCGAGTTGGCCGGAGAGACCACGTGGTCCTGTGGACTGCGGAACAGCAGCACCGGCTGGGTCACCTCCGGCAGCCTGCGCTGCACCTCCCGCCACAGCCGGGCCAGCGACCAGGCGGCGTTCAGCGGCGTCCGGTCGTAGCCGCCCTCCGTGACCCCGGGCCTGGCGATGTCGTCGGCGATCCCGGGCAGGCTCGGCACGAGGTGCCGCAGCACCGGAAGCAGCACACTCGCGGGGTTGTCCGAGCGCACCGACGGGTTGACCAGCACCAGTCCGGAGACCGCGGTGCCGTGCAGCGCGGCCAGCCGCAGGGCGAGCGCGCCGCCCATCGACAGCGCGAAGACGAAGACCTGCTCGCACTCCTCGGAGAGCACCCGGAACTCGCGGTCGACCTCCGCGTACCAGTCCTCCCACCGGGTGACCTGCATGTCCCGCCAACGGGTACCGTGCCCGGGCAGCAGCGGCAGGGAGACCGTGAGTCCGGCCGCCGCCAGCTGCTCCGCCCACGGGCGCATCGACTGCGGCGAGCCGGTGAAGCCGTGGCACAGCAGTACCCCCACCGGTCCGCCGCGGTGGCGGTACGGTTCGGCACCGGGCAGCAACGGCATGGCGGACTCCTTCGCGGGCGGGCGGCGCTGGGGGAGGGGACGCTGGAACTGGAGGCTGCGGAATTCGCATCGTCCCACGCGCCCCGCCGGGTCGTACACCCCCGGGCGTGCGCCCCGCGCCCGTCCGGCGAGCGGGGCGGGGCGCGGGCGGCGCTCACGGGGCATTAGGATCGACCGGTCCGCAATACAGGAGGCCCGGGTTGTTCTACCGACTGATGAAGATGATCGTCGCGCCACTGCTTCGGATCTTCTTCCGGCCGTGGATCGAGGGTGAGGAGAACATCCCCACCGAGGGTGCGGCGATCATCGCCAGCAACCACCTGTCCTTCTCGGACTCCTTCTTCTTCCCCGCGCTGATCAAGCGCCGGGTCACCTTCATCGCGAAGGCCGAGTACTTCAACACCCCGGGCCTCAAGGGCCGGCTGACCGCCGCCTTCTTCAAGGGCGTCGGCCAGCTGCCGGTGGACCGCTCCGGGGTGCGCGGCGCCGGCGAGGCGGCGATCCGCAGCGCGATCGCGGTGCTGGACCGCGGCGAGCTCTTCGGCGTCTACCCCGAGGGCACCCGCTCGCCCGACGGCAAGCTGTACCGCGGCAAGGTCGGCGGCCTGGCCCGCGTGGCGCTGGCCACCGGCGCGCCGGTCATCCCGGTCGCCATGATCGACACCGAGAAGGTGCAGCCGCCCGGCCAGGTCGTGCCCAACTTCGGCATCCGCCCCGGCATCCGGATCGGCCGCCCGCTGGACTTCTCCCGCTACCACGGCATGGAGAACGACCGCTTCATCCTCCGTTCGGTGACGGACGAGGTGATGTACGAGATCATGCGGCTCTCGGGCCAGGAGTACGTCGACATCTACGCGACGGCCGCCAAGCGGCAGATCTCCGAGGACAAGAAGCGCGCCGACGCGGAGCGCAAGGCCGCCGCCAAGGCCGAGAAGGCCGAAGCGGAGAAGGCGGCGGAGGCCGAGAAGGCCGCCGAGGCCGAGAAGACCGAGAAGACGCAGGAGCAGAAGGACACCGGGTCGGCCTGACGGACCACCCGGAGGCCCAGGGGAGGGGCGGACGGATGACGGACGGCGGCAGAACCGGTGCGATGGGTGCCAGTGCCGGTGCCGGTGCAGGCGGCACGGGTCTCGGCGGCGCGGTCGCGGCGGGCGGCATGTCCGTCGAACTCCCGCTGTGGCGGGCGATGTCCTACTTCCGCGTCCTCGCCCTCTGCTACGCCCTGCTCCGCTACTTCCACTCCTACCTGCACTTCCTGCACCCCGTCGCCGGCTGGATCTACCTCGGCGCGCTCACCCTGTGGACCCTCGCCAGCACCCGGGCCTTCGCCGGCCCGCAGCGCTGCACCTGGTACGTCCTCGGCACCGACCTCGCGATGGCCGTCACCGGCATCGTGATGAGCGGCCAGACCGACGACCCGGTCCGGATCAGCCACGGCTCGACCACCCTGCCGACCATCTGGGCCGCCGGTACGGTGCTCGGCTTCGCCGGCAAGGGCGGCTGGCGCTGGGCCGCGGCGGCCGGTTCGGTGATCGGCGTGGCCAACATCCTCGGCCACGGCGGCATCACCGCCGACAACGTCCACAACATCGTGCTGCTGATGGTGGCCGGCTGCGCGATCGGCTACGTCATCGAACTCGCCCGCGCCAGCGAGGCCGCGCTCACCCGGGCCCTCCAGGTCGAGGCCGCGACCCGTGAGCGCGAGCGGCTCTCCCGGGACATCCACGACGGCGTCCTCCAGGTGCTCGCGCTCGTCCAGCGGCGGGGCGCCGAGCAGGCCGGACACCCCGGTGCCGGCGCCGACTTCGCCGAACTCGGCCGCCTGGCGGGCGAACAGGAGCGCGCCCTGCGGGCGTTGATGACCGGCGGCCCGATCCCCGCCCAGCGCTCACCGCACGAGGCCGAGGAGCCACGCGACCTCACCGCGCTGCTGCGCCCGTACGCGGACGAGCGGATCACGCTCTCCGCGCCCGGCACGCCGGTCCTGCTGCCCCCGCCCGCCGCCGGCGAGCTGGCCGCCGCGGTCGGCGCCGCCGTCGACAACGTCCGCAAGCACGCCGGGGAGCAGGCCCGCGCCTGGATCCTCGTCGAGGACGAGCCGGAGGCCGTCACCGTCAGCATCCGCGACGACGGCCCGGGCTTCGCGCCCGGTCGGCTCGGCGAGGCGGAGCGGGCCGGACGGCTCGGCGTCAGCCAGTCGATCCGCGGCCGGCTGCTGGACCTCGGCGGCACCGCCGAGCTGTACTCGGCGCCCGGGGAGGGCGTCGAGGTCGAACTGCGCGTCCCGAGGAAGGGTTCCGATGACCGACCAGCCGACGACTGACCCGGCGGCCGAGCGGCCGGTGCGGGTGATGGTCGTGGACGACCACCCGATGTGGCGCGACGCCGTCTCGCGCGACCTCGCCGAGGCCGGGCTGGACGTGGTGGCCACCGCGGGCGACGGTGAGGAGGCCGTCCGCCGGGCCCGCGCCTGCACGCCGCAGGTGGTCGTGCTCGACCTCAACCTGCCCGGCCTGCCCGGTGCCGAGGTGTGCCGCCAGGTCGTCGCGCACGACCCGTCGGTACGGGTGCTGGTGCTCTCGGCGAGCGGCGAGCACCAGGACGTGCTGGAGGCGGTGAAGTCCGGTGCGACCGGCTACCTGGTGAAGTCGGCCGGACGGGAGGAACTGCTGGCCGCCGTGCGGCGCACGGCCGTCGGCGACGCGGTCTTCACGCCGGGCCTGGCCGGTCTGGTGCTCGGCGAGTTCCGCCGCCTGGCCGCCGAACCGGCCCCGGCCTCGGCCCCGGCGGCGCCGCAGCTGACCGTCCGGGAGACGGAGGTGCTGCGGCTGGTGGCGAAGGGCCTGTCGTACCGCCAGATCGCCGAGCGCCTGGTGCTGTCGCACCGGACGGTGCAGAACCACGTGCAGAACACCCTGGGCAAGCTGCAGCTGCACAACCGGGTGGAACTCGTGCGCTACGCGATCGAGCAGGGGCTGGACGACGAGATCTGAGGGCGGGTGGGATCCGGGCGGCGTTCCGCGCGGATCCCACCACTTCTTTCCTCAGCGCTGTGCGGTCGCCTGCTGGCGCAGCAGGCCGGCCACGATGTCGACGCCCTCGCGGGTCAGCACCGACTCCGGGTGGAACTGGAGGCCGGCGAAGCCGGGCCCGCGGAGCGCGTGCACGTCGCCGGTGGCCGCGTCGCGGGCGACCTCGACGCCCTCGGCCGCGAGCCGGGCCGCGTCGGCGTCCGTGCAGCGCGCGGTGAACGTGTTGTAGAAGCCGACCGTCCGCTTCGTCCCGAACAGGTCGACGGTCTCCTGCGCGCCCTGGTACGGGACGGCCTTGCGCGCCAGCCCGAGCCCGAGTTCGCCGGCCAGCAGCTGGTGGCTGAGGCAGACCGCGAGCAGCGGCGCCGTCCTCGCGCCGGAGCGGACGGCGGCCAGCGCGTCGGCGACGACCGGCCGGAGCACGGCCATCTTGGGGTCGTCGGCGAGCCGCGGGTCGCCGGGGCCGGGGCCGAGCACCAGCGGGCCGCGGTGGGCGGCGATCCGGGCACGCAGCCCGGGTTCGTCGTAGCGGACGACGGAGACCCGGTGGCCGAGCGAGGTGAGCAGGTGGGCGAGCATCGCCGTGAAGGTGTCCTCGCCGTCGACGACCAGGGCCGGCTCGGGCTCGGTGACCTCGGCCGGGGCCTGCATCCGCAGCCAGAACGGCGCGAGGCCGCCGCGCCGGGCATCGAGCGCGGCTTGGACGCGGTGGTCGTCGGCGAGCCGCGGCCCGCCCGGGTTGGGCAGCCGGGCGGGCACCGGCCGGGCGCCGATCGCGGTGAGCACCCCGGCGGCCTTGGCGTGCGTCTCGGCGACCTCGGACTCCGGGTCGGAGTGGCGGACGAGGGTCGCGCCGACCCGGACGACGAGGCGCCCGGTGGCCGGGTCGATGTCGGCGGTGCGGATGCAGATCGGGGAGTCGAGCAGCTGGCCGCCGCTGGCGGAGCGGCCGATGAGGGCGAGCGCGCCGGAGTAGTAGCCGCGCCCGGCGGGCTCGTAGCGCCGGATGACGCGGGTGGCGTTCTGGACCGGGCTGCCGGTGACGGTCGCGGCGAACATGGTCTCGCGGAGCACGTCCCGGACGTCCAGCGAGGTGCGGCCGCGCAGTTCGTACTCGGTGTGGGCGAGGTGGGCCATCTCCTTGAGCCGGGGGCCGAGCACCTGGCCGCCGAGGTCGCCGACGGTGCACATCATCTTGAGCTCTTCGTCGACGACCATCGTGAGCTCTTCCAGTTCCTTCGGATCGTGCAGGAAGCGGAGGAGCGAGTCGATGTCCGAGCCGCCCGCCGGATAGCGGTAGGTGCCGGAGATCGGGTTCATCACGACGGTGCCGCCGCTCTGCCGGACGTGCACCTCGGGGGAGGCGCCGACGAGCACGCGGTCCCCGGTGTGGACGAGGTACGTCCAGTAGGCGCCGCGCTCCTGGTCGAGCAGGCGGCGGAACAGGGTGAGCGCCAGTTCCGGCGAGAAGTCGTCCAGAGTGGCGCTGAAGTCGCGCCGGATCACGAAGTTGGCGCCCTCGCCGTTGCCGATCTCGTCCCGGATCACCCGGCGCACGATGTCGGCGTACGCGGCGTCGTCCACGTCGAACGAGCCGTCCGTCAGGGAGACCGGCAACTGCGGTAGTGCGGCGGCGAATTCGGCCAGCGGAAGGGCGTACTGCTCGGTCACCGCGAGGGCCTGGAGCGGGGTGCCGTCGTCGTGCGCCTCGAAGCCGCGCTCGCGGATCTGCCGGTACGGGACGAGCGCGAGCAGGTCGTGGACCGGGCCGCCGGCCGGCACGCCGGTGCGGACCGGCAGGTCGGCGAGGCGCTCGTGGGTGCCGACGGTGCCCAGCAGCACCTCGACGGTGTCCGGGGCGAGCCGGGGGGTGCGGCGGTGCAGCAGGGCGAAGGCGGGGGCGTCGGGGCCGGTGAGGCGGGCGAGCAGGTCGGCGGTGGTGGTCACGGGGTGCGGCTTCCTTCCGGGAGGACGTGCGGGGCGCGGTGCTGGGGTGTTCCGCTTCCCGGAGGGCCGGCTGCTCAGACGCCGACGGCCGCCCCGAGGGGCGGCCGTCGTGTCGTCTAGGAACGCGCGATCGGTGGGCCACCCGAGGGGGAGGCCCACCACCAGGACTGGGTGTGGGGCGCGTGCATGGGTCGAGCGTAGCGGATTGGGCGGACCGGGTGAGGCCGGTCACTTCTTTGTCCGGGATGTGTCTCACCCATCGGGCAATGGTCACGAATCGCTCGCCTCACCCCGTAGCCTTGGCCGTGTGACCGTGACGAATCTCCACACCTGGCAGACCCTGCCCGCGGCGCAGCAGCCTGAATGGCCGGACCAAGAGGCTCTGCGCAAGACCCTTGCGGAGCTCGCCTCCTATCCGCCCCTCGTCTTCGCCGGCGAGTGCGACCAGCTGCGCGCCCGGCTCGCTGCCGTGGCACGTGGGGAGGCGTTCCTCCTCCAGGGCGGCGACTGCGCCGAGGCCTTCGACGGCGTGTCGGCCGAGCACATCCGGAACAAGCTGAAGACGCTGCTCCAGATGGCCGCCGTGCTGACGTACGCGGCCTCCGTGCCGGTCGTGAAGGTGGGCCGGATCGCCGGCCAGTACTCCAAGCCGCGCTCGAAGTCGACCGAGACCCGGGACGGCGTGACGCTGCCGGTGTACCGCGGCGACTCGGTGAACGGCTTCGAGTTCACCCCCGAGTCCCGCATCCCGGACCCGGAGCGCCTGAAGCGGATGTACAACGCGTCCGCCGCGACGCTGAACCTGGTGCGCGCCTTCACCACCGGTGGTTACGCCGACCTGCGCCAGGTGCACGCCTGGAACCAGGACTTCGTGCGCAACTCGCCGGCCGGCCAGCGCTACGAGCAGCTCGCCCGGGAGATCGACAACGCCCTGGCGTTCATGAACGCCTGCGGCGTCGCGCCGGAGGAGTTCAAGACCGTCGAGTTCTACTCCTCGCACGAGGCGCTGGTCCTCGACTACGAGACCGCGCTGACCCGCGTGGACTCGCGCACCGGCGAGCTGTACGACGTCTCCGGCCACATGGTGTGGATCGGCGAGCGCACCCGGCAGCTGGACCACGCGCACATCGAGTTCGCCTCGAAGATCCGCAACCCGATCGGCGTCAAGCTCGGCCCGACCACCTCGGTGGAGGACGCGCTCACCCTGATCGAGAAGCTGGACCCGGAGCGCGAGCCCGGCCGCCTCACCTTCATCACCCGGATGGGCGCGGGCAAGATCCGCGACCACCTGCCCGCCCTGGTGGAGAAGGTCACCGCGTCCGGCGCCCAGCCGGTGTGGATCTGCGACCCGATGCACGGCAACACCTTCGAGGCCTCCAGCGGCCACAAGACCCGCCGCTTCGACGACGTGCTCGACGAGGTCAAGGGCTTCTTCGAGGTGCACCGCGCGCTCGGCACCCACCCGGGCGGCATCCACGTGGAGCTGACCGGCGACGACGTGACCGAGTGCGTCGGCGGTGGCGACGAGGTGCTGGTCGACGACCTGCACCAGCGCTACGAGACGGCCTGCGACCCGCGCCTCAACCGCAGCCAGTCGCTCGACCTGGCGTTCCTGGTGGCGGAGATGTACCGCGGCCAGTAACCCCGGGTGTTTCCGGATGTGACGAAGGCCCCTCCGGTTTCGGGATTCCCGAGGCCGGAGGGGCTTTTTCGTACCCGGAACGCCGGGTAAGGTGAGGCTTAGTGAACTAAGGCAAGCCTTAGTCAAGATCCACTGCAGCCGAGGGCCGCTGCGCTTCACCCCAGGGAGAGACCGCGATGTACGTGTGCATGTGCCATGCGGTCACCGAGGACCAGGTGAAGCGGGCGATCGACGAGGGTGCCAACACCCCGCGGCAGATCGCCAAGGGCTGCAAGGCCGGCACCGACTGCGGCTCGTGCGTGCGCCGGATACAGGCGCTGCTCGGCGAGCACGGCGCCCGGCCCTGCCCGACCGCCCGGCTGGCCGCCAGGCTCGGCCTCGCGGACCCCGAGGCCCCCGCCGCCCCGGCCCCCGTCGCGCCGGCCCCGGCGCCCGTCCTCCCGCTGCGCGCGGCCTGAGCGCCGCGGCGGCTCAGGACTCCGGCTGCTCGATCAGCTGGGCGATGTAGAGCGCCTCGCCGAGCTTCTCCAGGAGCTCCAGCTGGGTGTCGAGGTAGTCGATGTGGTGCTCCTCGTCCGCCAGGATGTCCTCGAAGATGTTCGCCGAGGTGACGTCGTTCTTGGCGCGCATCACCACGATCCCGCGCTTGAGCCGGTCGATCGCCTCGACCTCGATCTGGCGGTCCGCCTCGAACATCTCCTTGACCGTCTGTCCGATCCGGACGTGGAACAGCCGCTGGTAGTTCGGCAGGCCCTCCAGGAAGAGGATCCGGTCGGTGAGCACCTCGGCGTGCTTCATCTCGTCGAACGACTCGTGCCGGGTGTACTTGGCGAGCTTCGTCCAGCCGAAGTTCTCCTGCATCTTGGCGTGCAGGAAGTACTGGTTGATCGCGGTCAGCTCGGCGGTGAGCTGCTCGTTGAGGAACTCGATGACCTCTGGATCGCCCTGCATGACGGTGCCTCCCTGCGCTGGGGCGTGCTGTGAGTGCTGCGCTGCGCATCCTGGCACCGAAATGGGACGAACTTCCAGTAAGTTCACACTCACTAGGACATGTGTCGGAATATCCGATTTGGGGGATCGTCTGCCGACCGTTGGCCCGTACGGGCGGGGCGCGCGGGGCACCGAAAGGGGCGCGCGCCGCGGCCCGGACGCCGTCTGTCACCATGGAGCCATGGGTCAGTCCGAACAAGAACAGCTTCCGCCGTCTGACCCGAGGCTCCCCCCGGGGCAGCGCGTCCAGCGTGGCTGGCCCGCCCTGCACTACGGGCCGGTGCCCCGCTTCAAGCCGCTGACCTGGGACCTCCAGGTGTTCGGCGCGACCGCCTCGGCGGAGAAGCACAGCTGGGACTTCGAGGCCTTCACCGCCCTGCCGCGCACCACCGTCCGCGCGGACCTGCACTGCGTCACCAAGTTCTCGATGCTCGGCAACGAGTGGACGGGCGTCCCGGCCTCCCTCGTCCTCGACCTCGTGCCCCCGGCGCCGGGCGTCACCCACGTCATGGTCTGGGCCGAGTACGGCTACAGCGCCAACCTGCGGCTGGCCGACTTCGCCGACCCGCGCACGCTCTTCGCCACCCACCGCAACGGCGAGCCGCTGACCGCCGAACACGGCTTCCCCGTCCGGCTCGTCGTCCCGCAGCTGTACGCCTGGAAGGGCCCGAAGTGGGTCCGCGCGGTCGAGTACATGCGGGCGGACCGGCGCGGCTTCTGGGAGGAGCGCGGCTACCACAACCTCGCCGACCCGTGGCGCGAGCAGCGCTACTCCTACCAGGAGGAACCGGGCGAGGGCCCGCTCCGCTAGGGCCTGTCCCCCCAACTCCCTCAGATGAAGGGGAAGTTGACCGTCACTGCGGTGTGCTGCGGGCGCCGCTCGCCGGCCGCCGGGAACTGGCTGCTCGCCTTGCCGCTGCCGAACAGGTTGACCCCGGTGGTCTGCATCGTGAACCCGGCCGCCGTGAGCGCCTTCTCGGCCGCGTCCTTCGTCATCCCGGTGACGTCCGGCACCGGCACCATGCCCTTGCTGACCACCAGCGAGACCGGGGTGTTCTCCGCCACCTGCTGGCCGGCGGCCGGCGAGCTGCTGATCACCGAGCCCTGCGGCACCGCGTCGTTGTACGTCTCGGTCACCGAGCCCTTGGCGAGCTGCACGCCGGTCAGCGCGGACGCGGCCTGGTCGGCCGGCTTGCCGGTCACGTCCGGCACGGCGATCCGGTGCGGCCCCTTGGAGACGGTGACCGTCACGGTGTCGCTCTTGCGCGACCGGGCGCCGACCCCCGGGTCGGTGGAGATCACCTGGCCGGACGGCACGGTCTCGCTGTACACGTCGACGAACTTCGCGTGCATGCCCTCGTCGTCCAGGATCCGCTGCGCCTCGGCGCGGTCCTTGCCGAGCACCCCGGGCACCGGCCCGTACAGCGCCTCGGACAGGCCGTACGTCACGCCGCCGACCAGCACCACCAGGGCGGTCAGCGCGGAGGCCCAGATCACCGGCTTGCGGGGGATCCGGCGCAGCCGGCCCGGGCGGTGCGGGCGGACCGGGGTCGGTTCGTCGTACGGGCGGGGCTCGGCGAGCAGCTGGTCCATCAGGTCCGGCGGGACGTCGAGGACGCTGGTGTGCTCGGCCGCGGGCGGCCCGACCGGCTGGGGGAGGGGCTCGGGAAGCGACAGGGGCAGCGGCGGCCGGCCGGCCTCCGGGCGGCGCTGGATCACCGAGGTCGGCTCGCTGGTCGGGTAGCGCGGGCTGGGCCGGGTGGAGGTCGGCGGCTCGGCGTCCAGCTCGGCCGGGCCGAGCTCGCGGCGGACCCGCTGGAGGGTGGCCAGCAGCTCGACCGCGTCGTACGGGCGGGAGTCCGGGGTCCTGGCGCAGGCGCCGAGCACGATCGCGTCGAGCGCCGGGGGGACGGTCGGGACGGTCCGCGAGGGCGCCGGGACGTCCTCGTGCAGGTGCTTGTACATGACCTGGACGGGGTTGTCACCGGTGTGCGGGCGCGTGCCGGTGAGCATCTCGTACAGCAGGATGCCGGCCGCGTAGACGTCGACGCGCTGGTCGGTGGGGGCGTCCGGGAGGATCTGCTCGGGCGCGAGGTAGGAGACGGTGCCCATGACGGTGCCGCCGGTCGCGGTGGACGTCGACGTGGGGGCGCCGTCGGCGGTGTTGAGGACCCGGACCAGGCCGAAGTCGGCGACCTTGACCAGGCCGCCGTCGGTGATCAGCACGTTCTCCGGCTTGACGTCGCGGTGCACCAGGCCGGCCCGGTGGGCGGCGCCGAGCGCGGCGAGCACCGGCTCCATGATGTCCAGGGCGGCCCGGATCGACAGCGCGCCGCGGTCGCGCAGCAGGTCGCGCAGGGTGCCGCCGGGCACGTACTCCATGGCGAGGAAGACGTGGCCGTCGTCGGCGCCCTGGTCGAAGACGTTGACCACGTTGGCGTGGGTGAGGCGGGCGACGGCCTTGGCCTCACGGATGAAGCGGGCGGTGAAGCCCTCGTCCCCGGCGAGGTCGGGGTGCATCACCTTGAGGGCGAGCACGCGGTCGAGGCGGGTGTCGGTGCCCTTGTAGACCGTGGACATGCCGCCGGTCGCGATGCGCTGCTCGACCCGGTACCGGCCGTCGAGCAGGGTACCGATCAGGGGGTCGCGCCATGCCTTGTCCACCCGAGGAGTGTAGAGGGGCGGGTGGAAGCCGGTCCCGGCGGACATCGCCTCCGGGACCGGCTTGTGACACGGACGTCAGAACGCGGGCCGCTCGCGGGTGTCGAGGTCGGCGCGGCCGGCCATCGCGGAGGAGGCCTCCGCGTGGAAGCGGCGCGGGATCCGGCCGGCCCGGTGGGCGAGGCGGCCGGCCTCGGTGGCGTGCCGCATGGCCTCGGCCATCAGGACCGGGTCCTGGGCGCGGGTCACCGCGGAGGCGAGCATCACGGCGGAGCAGCCGAGCTCCATCGCGAGGGCGACGTCGGAGGCGGTGCCGGCGCCCGCGTCCAGGATGACCGGGACGTTGGCGCCCTCCACGATCAGCTGGAAGTTGTGCGGGTTGCGGATGCCGAGGCCCGAGCCGATCGGCGAGCCGAGCGGCATGATCGCCGCGCAGCCGACGTCCTCCAGCTTGCGGGCCAGCACCGGGTCGTCGTTGGTGTACGGGAGCACTGTGAAGCCGTCGTCGACGAGGGTCTCGGCGGCGTCCAGCAGCTCGATCGGGTCCGGCAGGAGGGTCCGCTCGTCGGCGATGACCTCCAGCTTCACCCAGTCGGTGCCGAGCGCCTCGCGGGCCAGCCGGGCGGTCAGCACGGCCTCGCCGGCGGTGAAGCAGCCGGCCGTGTTGGGCAGCACGCGGATGCCGTTGCGGGTCAGCACGTCCAGGACGGAGCCCTGGGTGCCGGCGTCGACCCGGCGCATCGCGACGGTGGTCAGCTCGGTGCCGGAGACCTGGAGGGCCTGCTCCAGGACCTCCAGGCTCGGGGCGCCGCCGGTGCCCATGATGAGCCGGGAGGCGAAGGTCGTCCCCGCGATGGTGAAGAGGTCGTCGGCCATGGTTCAGCCTCCCTGCACGGCGGTGAGGATCTCGATCCGGTCGCCCGCCGACAGCAGCGTCTCGGACCACGAACTGCGCGGCACCACGGCCTCGTTGAGCGCGGCGGCGACGCCGGTGTTGGCCTTGCTGAGGGTGGTGACCACCTCGGCGAGGGTGGTCGCGGCGGGCACCTCGCGGGGCTCGCCGTTGACGGTCAGTGCGATGTCGGTCATGCGACGGCCTTCGTGGTGGAGCGGGCGGGGGAGAACCGGGAGGGCGCGAACGGCCTTGCGAGCTCGGGGACTTCGCCGGTCGCCAGGTACTCGGCGACGAGGTCCGCGGTCACCGGGGTGAGCAGCACGCCGTTGCGGTAGTGGCCGGTCGCGGCGACCAGGCCGGGCAGGTCGGTCGGACCGAGCAGCGGCGCGTTGTCCGGCGAGCCCGGGCGCAGCCCGGCCGAGGTCTCCACCAGCGGGAGTTCGGTGACGCCGGGGACCAACTCGTGTGCGTCGCGCAGGAGTTCGTACACCCCGCCGGCCGTGACGGTGGTGTCGTAGCCCTGTTCCTCGGTGGTCGCGCCGATCACCAGCTCGCCGTTCTCGCGCGGCACGAGGTACAGGTGCTGCCCGCGCACGACCGCGCGGACGTTGCGGTTCAGGAACGGCCGGTACGCGTCGGGGACCCGCAGCCGCAGGATCTGTCCCTTCACCGGACGGATCGCCGGCAGCACGCCCTCGGGCAGGCCGGGCAGCCGGTGGCTGTGCGGTCCTGCGGCGAGGACGACCTGGTCGGCGGTGAGGGTCTCGCGGGTGCCGAGCCGGGCGCCGATCGCGCGGCCGTCCTGGACCAGCAGCTCGGCGGCCTCGGTGCGGTGGATCAGGACCCTCGCCCGCTCGCAGGCGAAGACCAGGGCCTTCAGCAGCCGGCGGGGGTCCACCTGGTGGTCGTCGGCCACGTGCAGGCCGCCGCGCACGCCGGGGGCGAGCATCGGCTCCAGCTTGCGGGCCTCCCGGCCGGTCAGCCAGGTCGAGTCGAGGCCGAGGCGCTCGTGGAAGGCGTGCAGTTCGCGCAGTTCGGCGCGGTCGTCGGAGTCCAGGGCGACGGCGAGCGTGCCGCACCGCCGGTAGCCGGTGTCCTCGCCGCTCGCCTCGGTGAGCTCGGCGGCGAAGGCCGCGTACCGCTCGTTCGAGGCCATTCCGAGGCGCAGCAGCGGCTCCTCGCCGTACTGCAGCTCGGTGACGGGGGCGAGCATCCCGGCCGCGACCCCGGCGGCTCCGTGACCGGGGGAGGGGTCGACCACGACGACGTTCTTCAGACCGCGCTGCGCCGCCCGCCAGGCGACGGCGAGGCCGATGATGCCCCCGCCGATCACCAGCACGTCGGCGTGGGCGCCCGGTGCCAAGCGTGTCAAAGCTGCTCTTCTCCCTTCGCCGGTATGACCCGGATCAGGTTCGGACGGTCGCAGGCCGTGCCAGCCCGCCTCTCAGCCCGGTGCGCCGGGCTCCCGTGATGGTGTCCCCACCTTAACTCCGGGGGTCCGCCCGGCCGAAGGCCCGTACGAGGGGTGGACAGGCCCCTGGGGCGCCCGGTGCGGCTGAGTACAGTGACGGGCGTGGCAGAGCTGAGCGGAACGGATCGGGTGGTCGTCGTCGGGGCCGGGCTGGCCGGGGCGCAGTGCGCGCTGGGGCTGCGGCGGGGCGGCTGGCAGGGGCGGATCGTGCTGGTCGGGGAGGAGCCGCACGCGCCGTACGACCGGCCGCCGCTCTCCAAGGACGTCCTGCTCGGCAAGACCGACGCCACCACCCTGGACATCGACTTCCCGCACCTCGGCGTCGAGCTGCTCACCGGCCGCCGCGCCACCGGCCTCACCCCCGGCGTGCTGCACACCGACGCCGGGGACCTCCCGTACGAGTCGCTGGTGATCGCCACCGGCGCGACCCCGCGCGCCCTGCCCGGCGCCGAGCGCGCCCACCTCCTGCACACCCTGGACGACGCGCTCGCCCTGCGCGCGCTGCTGCGGCCCGGGCTGCGCCTGGTGCTGGTCGGCGCCGGCTGGATCGGCGCCGAGGTGGCCACCGCCGCGCGGGAGGCGGGCTGCGAGGTGACCGTCGTCGAGGCGGGCCCGGCGCCCGTCCCCGGCGCGCTGCCGGCCGCGGTCGGCTCGGCGATGGCCGCCTGGTACGCCGAGGCCGGCGTGGACCTGCGCTGCGGCGTCGGCGTCGCGGCCGTCGAGCCCGGCGCGGTGCTGCTCGCGGACGGTTCGCACCTGCCCGCCGACGAGGTGGTCGTCGGCATCGGCGCCAGGCCCGCGACCGACTGGCTGGCCGGCTCGGGCGTCGAGCTGGACCCGACCGGCGCCGTCGTCGTGGACGAGGGGCTGCGCACGAGCCTGCCGGGCGTCTTCGCGGCGGGCGACTGCGTCAGCTACCCGTCGGCCCGTTCCGGCGCCCGGCTGGCCGTCCAGCACTGGGACCACGCGCTGCAGTCCGGCGAGGCCGCGGCGGCGGCCGTCCTCGGGGCGGACGTGCCGTACGACCCGGTGCCGTACTTCTGGTCGGAGCAGTTCGGGCGCATGGTGCAGTACGCCGGGCGGCACGCCGAGGGCGACGAGCTGCTCTGGCGCGGCTCCCCGCAGGACGCGACCTGGGCGGTGCTGTGGCTGCGCGGCGGCGTGCCGACCGCGCTGCTGGCCGTGGACCGCCCGCGCGACCTCACCCAGGGCCGCCGCCTGATCGAGCGCGGCACCGCGCTGGACCCGGCCCGGGCCGCGGACCCGGCGGTGGCGCTCAAGGCCGCGGCGCTCTGACGGCACTGGCCGGGCGGCCCTCTGACGGCCCCCTGACGCGGACCCTTGGTGCGCGCGGGGCCGCAAAGGTGGCAGTCTGGTGCCGTGAGTGAGATCGAAGCCAAGATTGACGCCCTGGTCCCCGAGTGGCTGTACCTGCCCGACATCTCCGAGCGCTGGGGAGTCGTGGTCACCGAGGTCCGCAACATGGTCAAGAAGGGTGACCTGCTCGCGGTCCGCCGCGGCCCGAACAAGTCCCTGCAGGTCCCGGCCGCGTTCATCGACGAGACCGGGCCGGTCAAGCACCTGATCGGCCTGCTGACCGTGCTGCGCGACAGCGGGTTCAGCGACGCGGAGATCCTCGAGTGGATGTTCACCGAGGACCCGTCCCTGCCCGGCACCCCGGTGCAGGCCCTCTGGGAGAACCGCGCGACCGAGGTCAAGCGCCGCGCCCAGGCGATGGCCCTGTGACCACCCCCGTTGTGGCCGCAGGCCTCCGGGCCCGGCTGGCCGACGCCCGGCTGTACCTGTGCACCGACGCCCGCCGCGAGCAGGGCGACCTGGCGGAGTTCCTGGACGCCGCGCTGTCCGGCGGCGTGGACATCGTCCAGCTCCGGGACAAGGGCCTGGAGGCCAAGCAGGAGCTGGAGGCCCTGGAGGTCTTCGCGGACGCCTGCCGCCGCCACGGCAAGCTGCTCTCGGTCAACGACCGCGCCGACGTCGCCCACGCGGCCCGGCCGGACGTGCTGCACCTCGGGCAGGACGACCTGCCCGTCCCGGCCGCCCGGGCGATCCTCGGCGAGGACGTCCTGATCGGCCGGTCCTGCCACGCCGAGTCCGAGGTGGACGCGGCGGTCGCCGAGCCGGGCGTGGACTACTTCTGCACCGGCCCGGTCTGGCCGACCCCGACCAAGCCGGGCCGCCCGGCCCCGGGCCTCGGCCTGGTCTCGTACGCGGCCGAGCAGGCCACGGACCGCCCGTGGTTCGCCATCGGCGGCATCGACCTGGGCAACGTCGACGAGGTGCTCGCCGCCGGCGCCCGCCGGATCG
>NZ_JBFBDY010000069.1:0-22781 GCF_040683475.1 Kitasatospora sp. NPDC093558
CCCCCGTGGGACACCAGCCCCTTCGCGCGTTCCCCCACTGGTGCCCACCCCCGTCGGGCACCAGCCCCCTCACACACGCTCCCCCGCCGGTGCCCACCCCCGTGGGACACCAGCCCTTGCGCGTGCTCCCCCCGCGCCGCCCCGGCCGCTAACGGACCTCGACCACCCTGGGGCCGTACTTCGCCTTGATCTCCGCCCCGGCGGTCTCCCACTGCGGGGTGTCGACCACCACGCCGGAGCCGTCGTTGGCGGCCCCCACCATCTGCAGCTGCACGCCCTTGCCCTCCCAGTAGGCGCGGTCCTCGTAGATCCGGTTCACGAGTCCCCTCAGCTCGTCGGACGATCCGGCCGCGTCGGTGAACCGCAGCTTCAGCGCGGGCCAGTCGGCCAGCACCCGTGCCACGGCGGCGTCCAGGTCGCCGCTGCCCGGGACGCGCATCACGTAGAGGGTGCCGGTCTGCGGGTCTTCGCAGATGCCGAAGTAGCGGTCCCGGTGGTCCGCCGACGCCATCCGGTCCACGGCCTCGCTCGCCCGGATCAGGTCGGCCTGCATCGACTGGACCGGCGACAGCGGCGTCGGCGAGCCCGGGACCGTCGTGCTCGACCGGATCGTCGACGCAGGGGTCGCCGGGCCGCTCGACGTCGTCCGGCCCGACGAGGCGGCCAGCGAGGAGAGGACGGACGACGGCGTGCTGAGCGGCGTGGACGGCAGCTCGGTGGGGTGGAAGTGCAGGCCCGGCGTCCGCAGCGAGGACGGCCCCGCGTTGCAGCCGAAGATCATCGCCCCGCTCCTGGACCAGGTCCGCCCGGCCGACGGCGACGCCCCCGCTCCTCCCGTCGACGCCCCGCCCGGGAGGCTGCTCACGCCGTCGGCGGACGACGTCCCCCCGCCGCCCAACTGCGTCAGCGCCCCCGCGCCGACGGCCAGCACCGCGACCGCCGTCACGCCCCGCGCGGCGCCCTGCCGCCGCGCCCGCCGCTGCCCGGCCGCCTTGAGCGCGGCCAGCGGCGGGCTGCCGCCGACCGTCGCCGCCCGCGCTCCGAGCCGGCGGGCCAGCTCCTCCTCGAACCCGTCCTCAGCGTTCACGCCCCACCAACTCCCTCACCGGTTCCAGCTCCTGTCGAAGCGTCCTGATCCCGCGCGCCAGGTGGGTCTTCGCCGTGGGCACCGAGCACCCCAGTTCCTCCGCCACCTGCGCGACCGACAGGTCGAGGTAGTAGCGCAGCACCACGGCCGCGCGCTGGCGCCGCGGCAACGCGCCCAGCGCGACCGCCAACTCCTCGTCCCGCTCGGCCTCCTGGGCCGCCGGCCCGTCCGGCAGCGCCGAGGTCAGCACCTCGCGCCTGGTCCGGCGCCACCGCGAGACGTGCGTGCGGACCATCGTCCGGCGCACGTACCTCTCGGTCGCCGCCGGTTCCCGGATCGCCGACCGTTTCGCGTACACCCGCGCCAACGCGTCGTGCAGAAGGTCCCGGGCGTCGTGGACGTCCCCGGTGATCAGGAAGGCACCACGCAGCAACGCCTGGTACCGCGCCGCGACGAACTCGTCGAACGGGTCCCCGTCGACGCCCCCCGGGCCCATCGATTCGCGCTTCATACCCACAGGACGCCCCGCCCGCCGGAAACGGATGACAAGTCCGCGCCCGGATTCCGGGCACGCGAAGGGGCCGGGGCCCACGTGTGTGGACCCCGGCCCCGAAGCCGCGCTGTTCCTCTTACACCGTTCCCCTTATTGGGGCGATCCGCCCGCGCGGTGGCGCTTCAGCCACAGCGCGGCGCCGCCGGCCACCACGACGAGACCGCCGCCGACCGCCAGCAGCCCGGCGTCCGGCCCGACCGAATCGCCGAGCACCGGCGCGAACTGCGCCGCCGCCGGCTCCGGGGACGCCCCCTGCTCGGGCTCCGCCACCGGATCGGCGTGCGCCACGCCGCTGGACAGCAGCATCCCCGCCGCCCCCAAGGCACCGGCCGTTCCCACCCGTCGGCCGAACTGCCGCAACCGCATCACCCGGATCCGCCGCAGGCGGCGGACCGGACGCAATCTCCGCATCGAGCAACTCCCCAGGACCCGTTCGCGTACGGGACCGACGCTATCCGATCGCGCACAGGGTTCTCACACCTATTCAGGTTTGGACCGTCAAGCGTTGTACGACTGTTGCCGACCCGGCGCGGCGCCTTGACGACCAGTCACGCCGTCAGGAGTTGTACGTCCCCTGCGCCCGCTCCAGGCCCTCCGACAGCAGGGCCTCGACCGCGTCCGCCGAGCGGTCCACGAACCACTCCAACTCCTTGCGCTCGGTGGCGGAGAAGTCCTTGAGGACGAAGTCCGCGACCTCCATCCGGCCCGGCGGGCGGCCGATGCCGCAGCGGATCCGGTGGTAGTCCGGCCCCAGCGACTTGGTGATCGACTTCAGGCCGTTGTGCCCGTTGTCGCCGCCGCCGAGCTTGAGCCGCAGCGTCGCGTAGTCGATGTCCAGCTCGTCGTGGACCGCCACGACCGCGGACGCCGGCACCTTGTAGAAGTCGCGCAGCGCCGTCACCGGCCCGCCCGACAGGTTCATGAACGACATCGGCTTGGCCAGCACGACCCGCCGGCCCGCCAGCCGCCCCTCGGCGACCTGCGCCCGGCTCTTGTGCGCCTTGAACTTGGCACCCATCCGCTGTGCCAGCAGGTCGACCACCATGAAGCCGATGTTGTGCCGGTTCCGGGCGTACTGCTCGCCCGGGTTGCCCAGCCCGACGACCAGCCACGGCCCCTCGTACGCCTCTTCCGCCATGTCCTCTGCTCCTCGCCCTCGCACTCCACGCCATCTTCCCGGACACACCGCTGCCCCGGCCGCTCCGACTGGAGCGACCGGGGCAGCGGTCTCAAGCTGTCAGCGCGAGGCTCAGGCCTCGGCGCCCTCGGCCTCGGCGGCCTCCTCCTCGACCGGGGCGGCCTGGGCGGCGATGACCTGCAGCACGACGGCGTCGGCGTCGACGGCCAGGGAGACACCGGCCGGCAGGGCGATGTCCTTGGCGTGGACGGAGGCGCCGGCCTCCAGGCCCTCGACCGAGACGGTGACGGACTCGGGCAGGTGGGTGGCCTCGGCCTCGATCGGCAGGGCCTGCAGGACGTGCTCCAGCAGGTTGCCGCCGGGGGCCAGCTCGCCCTCGGTGTGGACCGGGATCTCGACGGTGACCTTCTCGCCGCGCTTCACGAGCAGCAGGTCGACGTGCTCGATGGTGCGCTTGATGGCCTCGCGCTGGACGGCCTTCGGCAGGACGTACTCGTCCTTGCCCTCGATCGGGACGACCAGCAGGGCGTTCGGGGTCTTGAGGGCCATCATCAGGTCGTGGCCGGGCAGGTTCAGGTGAACCGGGGCGTGGCCGTGGCCGTAGACGACACCGGGGACGAAGCCGGCGCGGCGGGCGCGGCGGGCAGCGCCCTTGCCGAACTCGGTACGGCTCTCAGCGGCAAGGCGGATCTCGGACACGACTGCACTCCTCGTGAAGACTGGCGCGGGGGTGCAGGCAACGCGAAAAACCGCCGGGACCACACCCTCAGTACGTTGGGGGTCACTCGGCGGCAACGACCTCTGCCGGGGTCCGGGGAACCGGCACCGGCAGCGCGTCGATCACGGAGCGGGCACCCGTCCAGCGGGCACACGGCATCCCTCGCCGAGCAGTTTCACGAGTCTAACCGCACCTGCGCCCTCCCGCGAAATCGGCGGCGGCCCCGGCCCGAATCGGACCGGGGCCGCCTGCGCGGGCCTTCGTCAGTGCACGCCTGGGATCAGCGCGCGCCTGGGATCAGTGCACGCCTCGGATCAGTGCACGCCCTCGAAGAGGCTCGTGACCGAACCCTCCTCGAACACCTCGCGGATCGCGGCGGCGATCGACGGGGCGATGGACAGCGTGGTGATCTTGTCCAGCTGGAGCTGGGCCGGGGTCGGCAGCGTGTTGGTGAACACGAACTCGCTGACCCGGGAGTTCTTCAGGCGGTCCGCGGCCGGGCCCGAGAGCACACCGTGGGTGGCCGCGACCAGGACGTCCGCGGCGCCGTTGTCGAACAGCGCGTCGGCTGCGGCGCAGATCGTGCCGGCGGTGTCGATCATGTCGTCGACCAGGACGCAGACCCGGCCCTCGACGTCACCGACGACCTCGGCCGACAGGATCGTGTTGGCCTGCGACATGTCGCGGCGCTTGTGGATGATCGCCAGCGGCGCGTCCAGGCGGTCGCACCACTGGTCGGCCACCTTCACCCGGCCGGCGTCCGGCGAGACGATCGTCAGCTTGGAGCGGTCGACCCGCTCGCCCACGTAGTCGGCCAGCAGCGGCAGCGCGAACAGGTGGTCCACCGGGCCGTCGAAGAAGCCCTGGATCTGCGCGGTGTGCAGGTCCACGGCCATCAGGCGGTCGGCACCGGCCTGGCGCAGCAGGTCGGCGACCAGACGGGCCGAGATGGGCTCGCGGCCGAGGTGCTTCTTGTCCTGGCGGGCGTAGCCGTAGAAGGGCAGGATCGCGGTGATGCTCCGGGCGGAGGCCCGCTTCAGAGCATCGATCATGATCAGCTGCTCCATGATCCACTGGTTGATGGGAGCCGTGTGGCTCTGCATCACGAAGCAGTCCGCACCGCGGGCGGAGTCCAGGAAGCGGACGTAGATCTCGCCGTTGGCGAAGTCCAGGGCCTTGGTCGGGACCAGCTCGGTCCCCAGCGCCGCGGCCACCTCCCTCGCCAGTTCCGGGTGGGCACGGCCGGAGAAGAGCTTCAGCTTCTTCTCACCCGACGTCGTGATCCCGCTCACTGCACCGTCTCCTCGCGTTGCGGACGCTGAACCCCGGCCATCCGACGCGAGCAGGCGCAGCCCGCACGCAAGATGGGTTCGGGGAATGTCGTACGCCTGGACACGGGCTGTGAAGCCCAGTGGCGCACGTATGTCCCCAAGGTTACGCGCCCGCGCAGAAAGCGTCCGCCTCGGGACCGCCCCTCGGACACCCGCGCGCCTCGTCAGGCCTCCGTCGTCCCGTCCGTCGCAGCCTTCGCGGCCTGCGCCGATGCGGTACCGGGGCGCTTGCGCTCCACCCAGCCCTCGATGTTGCGCTGCTGCGCCCGGCTCACACCGAGCGCGCCCGGCGGAACGTCGGAGGTGATGACCGAGCCGGCCGCGGTGTAAGCGCCGTCACCGATCGTGACCGGTGCGATGAACATGTTGTCCGAACCGGTGCGGCAGTGCGCGCCGATGACCGTGCGGTGCTTGTTGACGCCGTCGTAGTTCACGGTGACCGAGGCCGCGCCGACGTTGGTGCCCTCGCCGATGGTGGCGTCGCCGATGTACGACAGGTGCGGCACCTTGGCGCCCTCGCCGAGCTCGGAGTTCTTGACCTCGACGTAGGTGCCGACCTTCGCCTTGCGAAGCAGCTTCGCGCCCGGCCGCAGGTAGGCGTACGGGCCGGCGCTGGCCAGCTCGCCGACCTCGGCGCGGTCCGCCGTGGTGTTGCTCACAACGGCGCCGGCGCCGATCCGGGTGTCCCGCAGGGTCGAGTTCGGGCCGACCTCGCAGCCCTCGCCGAGGTGGGTGGCGCCCTGCAGCTGGGTGTTCGGCAGCACGACGGCGTCCGCCTCGTACGTCACCTGTACGTCGATCCAGGTCGTCGCCGGGTCGACCACGGTGACGCCCTCGCGCATCGCGCGCTCCAGCAGCCGGTCGTTGAGCAGGCGGCGAGCCTGGGCGAGCTGCACGCGGTCGTTGATGCCGAGGATGTCCCGGGGGTCCTCGGCCACGACGGCGCCGACCCGGTGCCCGGCCTCGCGCAGGATCTGCAGGGTGTCGGTCAGGTACTCCTCGCCCTGCGAGTTGTCCGTGGTGAGCTCGGCCAGCGCCGCGGTCAGCAGCTTGGCGTCGAAGGCGAAGACCCCGGAGTTGATCTCGGTGATCAGGCGCTGGGTGGCGGTGGCGTCCTTCTCCTCGACGATCGCGGCCACCGAGCGGTCCTCGTCGCGCAGGATCCGGCCGTAGCCGAAGGGCTCCGGCACGACGGCGGTCAGCACGGTGACGCCGTTCTCCTGCTCGGCGTGTGCCTTGGCCAGGCGGCGCAGCGTCGCGCCGGTCAGCAGCGGCGAGTCGCCGGCGGTGATGATCACGGTGCCGTCCAGCACCACGCCGTCGGCGGCGAGCGCCTCCAGCGCCGTGCGCACCGCGTGCCCGGTGCCGTTCTGCTCGTGCTGCACGACCGGGCGGGCCGCCGGGTAGTGCGCCGCCAGGTGCTCCTCGACCTGCTCCCGCTGGTGGCCGACGACGACGACCAGCTGCCCCGGCGTCAACTCCTGCGCCGCCGAGACGGCGTGACCGACCAGCGTCCGGCCGCACACCTCGTGCAGCACCTTGGGCAGCTTGTTCGACTTCATCCGTGTCCCGCCACCGGCGGCAAGAACGACAACGGCGGCAAGCGAATTGGCACCCATGCGGGGAGGCTCCTCGGTCGGTTCACAGAGAGGGCAGAGCGGCCAGGGGCGAGGATCCGCACATAGGCCCTGGCAGTTCGAGGATAGTGCGAGGAAAGTGGCCGAAAAGCCACCCCCTGGCCCGCCGCAATACCGGGCCGGGGCCGCTCAGATTGCTCCCGGAGGAGGATTCGAACCCCCATAAGCTGGACCAAAACCAGCTGTCCTGCCCTTAGACGATCCGGGACCGGCACGCCGGCCCGAAGGTCGCCGGAGGCGCGCTGGGCACAGACTACGGGGTATGCGGCTCCACATCTACCTCCATGGCCGACCCGCGCCCGCCGCGGCACGGTCCGCCTCCGGCGCCCGCGATCGCGCACCGCGGGCACGGTGGTTCATCCATCCAGTCGGGTGAATTCACTCAAGCGCCGTGCGGCGGTGTGTTCCCTTCGCCACGGAGCGCAACCTACGATGCCGTAGGTTACGGCATCGTAGCCTCCACCCCCGCCCGCAGAGGGCCCGCAGAGGGACGAGAACATGACCATCCAGGCCGGTGAGGCGCGCGCCGGTTCCACTGCGCCGCCCAGCGACTCCTCCGACCCGTCCCCCGCGACCCTGTCCGCCACCCGCGGCGGGGAGCGCCAGGGCTTCGCCGAGCGCCTCGCGCTCGCCCTCTTCATCGTCGTGCCGTTCGCGGCCCTGCTGGCCGCCGTCCCGGTCGCCTGGGGCCGGGGGCTCGGCTGGACGGACGTGGCGGTCACCGTCGCCATGTACTTCCTCACCTGCCACGGCATCACCGTCGGCTACCACCGCTACTTCACCCACGGCGCCTTCAAGGCCGGCCGCCCGATGCGCCTGGCCCTCGCCGTCGTCGGCAGCCTCGCGGTCGAGGGCCCGCTGGTGCGCTGGGTGGCCGACCACCGCAAGCACCACCGCTTCAGCGACAAGGACGGCGACCCGCACTCGCCGTGGCGCTACGGCGAGAGCCTGCCCGCGCTGCTGAAGGGCCTGTGGTGGGCGCACATGGGCTGGATGTTCGACGAGGAGCAGACCCCGCAGCTCAAGTACGCGCCGGACCTCGTCAACGACCCGGCGATGCGCCGGATCTCCCGGCTGTTCTGGCTCTGGACGTCGATCTCGCTGCTGCTGCCCCCGCTGGTTGGCGGCCTGGTGACGCTGTCCTGGCAGGGCGCGCTGTCCGCGTTCTTCTGGGGCTCGCTGGTCCGGGTCGGGCTGCTGCACCACGTGACGTGGTCGATCAACTCGATCTGCCACGCGGTCGGCCGCCGCCCGTTCCGCTCCCGGGACCGCTCGGGCAACGTCTGGTGGCTGGCCGTCCTGTCCTGCGGCGAGTCCTGGCACAACCTGCACCACGCCGACCCGACCTCCGCCCGGCACGGCGTCCTGCGCGGACAGATCGACTCCTCGGCCCGGCTGATCCGCTGGTTCGAGCTGGCCGGCTGGGTCCGGGACGTCCGCTGGCCGGACGCACAGCGGATCGCCGCCCGCCGCGCCGCATGAGGGCGCGCTTCCAGCATGATGTAGGGGTGAACGGGAGCAGCGCAGACAGCACAGGCGGTCACCACGGCACGCGGACGGACGCCGCGCCCGCAGCGGCGCAGGCCCGTCCGCGTGCCGCTGCCCCGGCGGACGGGGCCGCGGCCGGGGGTGCGGCCGCGCCGGGCCCCCGCCGCCGCGGCGGACGGGTGCGGATGACCGGCAAGCAGCGGCGCGAGCAGCTGTTGGAGATCGGCCGGACGGTCTTCGCGGAGCGCGGCTACGACGGCACGTCGGTGGAGGAGATCGCCGAGCGCGCCGGGGTGTCGAAGCCGGTGGTGTACGAGCACTTCGGCGGCAAGGAGGGGCTGTACGCGGTGGTGGTGGACCGCGAGATGCAGCTCCTGCTGGACATGGTCACGGGCGCGCTGACCGGCGGGCACTCCCGCGAGCTGCTGGAGCAGGCCGCGTTCGCGCTCATGGACTACATCGACACCTCGACGGACGGCTTCCGGATCCTCGTCCGGGACTCGCCGGTGGCCCAGTCGACCGGCACGTTCGCCTCGCTGATCAGCGACATCGCGACGCAGGTGGAGGACATCCTCGGGCTGGAGTTCAAGTCCCGCGGGTTCGACGCGCGGCTGGCCCCGATGTACTCGCAGATGCTGGTCGGGATGGTGGCGCTGACCGGGCAGTGGTGGCTGGAGGTCCGCAAGCCGGACAAGGCGCAGGTCGCGGCGCACCTGGTGAACCTGGCCTGGCACGGTCTCGAAGGCCTGGAGCGGCACCCGAACCTGGTCGGCGAGCGCAAGGTCTGACCGCTCGGCGCTTCGCCCCGGCTACCGCTTGGTGGCGACGGCGAAGATCCGCCGGAACGGGAAGACCGTGCCGTGCGGCCCGGCCGGGTAGGCCTCGCGCAGGAGCGCCCCGTACTCGGCGAGGAAGGCGGCCCGCTGCTCCGGGTCGGCGAGCCGGCCGAGCACGGGCCGCAGGGCCGTCCCCTTGACCCACTCAAGGACGGGGTCCGGGCCGGGCAGCAGTGTGCTGTAGGTGGTCTCCCAGACGTCGGCGGCGCAGCGGGCCCCGACGAGCACGTCCAGGTACCGCCCGGGCTCGTGGACGCCTGCGCGGGTGGCGTCCTCACCGAGGACGTCGCGCCAGCGCAGGCTGCGGCGGAGCCCGGCGAGCAGCGTGTGACTGGGCGCGTCGAAGTTCCCGGGCACCTGGAAGGCGATGACGCCGCCGGGCTTGAGCGCCGCCGCCCACCGCGGCAGGAGCCCCAGGTGGCCGTCGATCCACTGCAGAGCCGCGTTGGAGCAGATCAGGTCGGGCTCGGCCGGCGCCGGGTCGTACGCGCCCGCGTCGGCGAGGACGTACGCGGCGCTCGGCTCGCCCTCCGTGCGGGCGGTCTCCAGCATCGGGGCCGAGTTGTCGACGCCGGTGATCCGGGCCTGCGGCCAGCGCTCGCGCAGGACGGCGGTGGAGTTTCCGGGGCCGCAGCCGATGTCCAGGACCGTCGCGGCGGGTTCGTTCGGCAGGGCGGGCACGCGGGCGAGCAGATCGCGCAGCGGGCGCGTCCGTTCGTCGGCGAAGCGCAGGTACTGGGCCGAGTCCCAGGCGGGAGCGGGCATGGCACACCTCGCAAGTATCTCGACATCAAGATATCCACTTTTAGCCTCGCTGGCACATTTCTCGATGTCAAGAGACTTCACATCGACACATCCACCGATACACTGATCGTCATGGAGGACGAGGTCGACAGGCTGGTCGCAGCGTGGCGCCGGGAGCGCCCCGACCTCGACGTGGAGCCGCTGGAGGTGCTCAGCCGGGTCAGCCGGCTCGCCCGGCACCTGGACCGCGCCCGCCGCACCGCGTTCGCCGAGCACGGCCTCGAACCCTGGGAGTTCGACGTCCTGACGGCCCTGCGGCGCGCCGGCTCCCCGTACCAGCTCTCCCCCGGGCAGCTGCTCACCCAGACCCTCGTCACGTCCGGCACCATGACCAACCGGATCGACCGCCTCACCGGCAAGGGCCTGGTCGTGCGCCTGCCCGACCCGGACGACCGCCGCGGCGTCCTGGTCCGCCTCACCGACGACGGCCGCGACCGCGCCGACCAGGCCCTCGCCGGACTGCTCTCCCACGAGCGCGATCTCCTCGCCCAGCTCACGACCGACCAGCGGGGCGAACTCGCCGGACTGCTGCGGCTGCTGGTCGCCCCCTTCGACAACATCCCGGGCTGAGGCCCCGCTCGATCCCCCGCTCGGTCGACCGGCTCAGCTGGTGGAGGCGACCGACGGCGGCGCGGCGGGCTCCGCGGGGCTGACCCCGGCCCGGCGGGCGACCGCGACGGCGGCGAGGGTCGAGTGCACGCCGAGCTTCCCGAGAACGTTCTGCATGTGCGTGCGGACGGTGTGCGGGGACAGGTAGAGCCGCTCGGCGACCGCCTGCCGGCCCAGGCCCGCGACCATGCAGCGCAGGATCTGCTTCTCCCGCGGCGTGAGCGTGTCCACCAGCCGCTCGCTCTCGGTGCGGTCCCGGCGGGCGGTGGTGAGCTCGCGGATCACCCCGGTGAGCAGCGCGGGCGGCAGGTGCGTCTCGTCCCGCAGCACCCCCCGCACGACGGCGAGCAGCCGCGCGAGCGAACTCTCCTTCGCCACCCAGCCGGTGGCCCCCGCGTGCAGCGCCCGGGCGGCGCGGTGCGGGTCGTCGGCGGTGGCCAGGACGATCGCGCGCAGCCCCGGGTGGCTGCGGCGGACCCGGCCGAGCAGCGTGATCCCGTCCGGCGGCGGGGCGACCGGCCGCAGCTGGTCGGTGCGCACCTGCTCGGCGCGGACGTGCTCGCTGCGCTGGGGGTCGGGCCGCACGCCCGGACCCGTCGGCGGCACGGCCGGGCGGCGCGGCGGCGGCACCGCGGGGGCCGGGCGCCGGCGAGCCGGGTCCAGCGGCTCGGGACCGGCGCGGGCGGGCCCGCGCGGTCCGGGCGGCACGGCGGCCTCGGAGCCGAGGTCGGCGTCGATCAGGACGACGTCGAAGGCCCGGCCCTCGACGGCGGCACGCTCCAGCGCGCGCTCGGCGGCGGCCGCGCTGCCCGCCGCGCCCACCTCGACGTCCGGCTCGGCGGCGAGCGCCGCGGCCAGGGCCTCGGCGAAGATCCGGTGGTCGTCGACCACCAGGACGCGGATCCGCCCCATCGTCACTACCCCCCTGCTCAGACCGGCCCGAGCCCGGGGCGGGGACCGGCCCCGGCGCCCGCGGGTGCGGCCCGCCGTTCCGCCCGCCCACCGGTGGCCGACGGGGACGAACGCGCGCCACCCCCAACCGGTACCGCATTCAGCGTACGGGCCTGGGGACGCGCTCGTGGCGGTTTGGTGAAGTTTCGTCAGGAGGTGCGCAGGTGACTGGATTTGATCCTGGCATGCCGATTTCCGCGCCGGTTTCCGCGCCGGTTTCCGCACCGCTTCGAGACGACCGCCGGGAACGCCGAAGCGCCGCCCCGGAACGTCCGGGACGGCGCCTGCGGTTCGTCCGGACCGACCCGCTCGGGCGGCCCGTCCGGTTGACCGACCGTTCTTCTTACAGAACCGTTCTTCTTGCAGGCCGTTCTTCTTACAGGCCGTTCTTCGCCAGGGTGAACTTCCAGGCGTCGGCGACGATGTCGTCCAGGTTCGGGCGGCGCGGCTTCCAGCCGAGGGCCTCGTGGGCGCGCTCGGCCGAGGCCACCAGCACCGCCGGGTCGCCCGCGCGACGGCCGGACACCTGCACCGGGATCTCGCGGCCGGTGACGCGCTTGACCGACTCGATCACCTCGCGCACCGAGAAGCCGCTGCCGTTGCCCAGGTTGCAGATCAGGTGCTCGCCCGGCTTGGCGGCGTCCAGCGCCAGCAGGTGCGCGTCGGCCAGGTCGGCGACGTGGATGTAGTCGCGGATGCAGGTGCCGTCCGGCGTCGGGTAGTCGTCGCCGTACACCGCGATGTGCGGGCGCTGGCCCAGCGCGGCCTGGAAGACCAGCGGGATCAGGTGCGACTCGGGGTCGTGCCGCTCGCCGTAGGCGCCGTACGCACCGGCCACGTTGAAGTAGCGCAGCGACACGGCGGCCAGGCCGTGGGCGACGGCCTCGCTGGTGATCAGGTGGTCGACGGCGAGCTTGGTGGCGCCGTAGGTGTTGGTCGGCGCGGTGCGGGCGGTCTCGGCGATCGGCACGACCTCCGGCTCGCCGTAGGTGGCGGCGGTGGAGGAGAACACCAGCTTGCGCACGCCGGCCGTGCGCATCGCGCTGATCAGCTCCAGCGAGCCGGCCACGTTGTTGCGCCAGTACTTCTCCGGGTCCACGACCGACTCGCCGACCTGCGAGGAGGCGGCGAAGTGCAGCACGCCGTCGAAGGAGGCGTCCAGGACCTTCCCGGCCTCCTGGATCCGGCCCTCGACGAACTCGGCACCGGCCGGCACGCCCTCGCGGAAGCCCGTCGAGAGGTCGTCCAGGACGGTCACCTGGTGCCCCGCCTCCAGCAGGTGGGCGGCCACCACACTGCCGACGTAGCCGGCGCCACCCGTGACCAGGTACTTACTCATGATGAGACCTCCAGCGGGCGATGGTCCGCCGGATCGGCGGTCGCCATCGGAAACGTGCGAACGACTGGCGCCTATTCTCCCTGCCCTCCCGGGGTGCTCGGCACCAGGGCCCGGACCGCTTTCGGGAGCCCTCAGTCGGACGCCATCCGCTCCAGCAGACCGGTCCTGGCGGCCACCGCCGCCGCCTCCAGCCGGGTCCGCGCGCCCAGCTTCATCAGCACCCGCTGGACGTGCGTGCGGGCCGTGCTCGCGGCGATCCGCATCCCGGCGGCGATCGCCGCCGTGTCCTCGCCGTCCGCGATCCTGGCGAGCACCTGCACCTCACGGCGGGTCAGCAGGCGCAGCAGCCGGACGGCCTCGTCGTCCGGCTCGGCGGCCGGCCGCAGCAGTTGGTCGAAGGCCCCGCGCAGTACGTCAACGGCCACCGCCGCCTCGCCCGCCCGGGCCCGTCCGATCGCCCGCTCGACCACCTCGATCCGCTCGTCGCTGGGCACGTACCCGGCCGCCCCGGCCGCGAACGCCCCCGCCACGCCGCGCAGTTCGCCCACCGGGCCGAGCACGATCACGGCCACCTCGGGCCGTTCCCGGCGGATCCGGCGCAACCCGTCGAACGCCCCCGGCTCGGCCGGCGCGGCCACGCCGAGCAGGCACACCTCGGGCCTGCGCCCGGTCACCAGGTCGGCGGCCACGCCCACCGGCGAGCCGACCGCGAGCACCCGGTGGCCGCGCAGCTGGAGCGCGGTCGCGAGTGCCTCGGCCAGCAGCCGGTGGTCGTCGACCACCACGAGTCGAACGCCCATGACGCCCTCCCGGTCGGGGTCCGGCTCGCGCCCGCTCCCCACGGGCGGGCGGCCGATGACGCACCATCACAGCGCATTCCGTACCCGACCCGCTAGGCCACCGCGTGTCGGCGGCCCGGCCGGGCCGGGAACGCGAAAGACCCCCGCCGTAAGGCGAGGGTCTTTCAGTTTGAGCCCCCATGCGGAATCGAACCGCAGACCTTCTCCTTACCATGGAGACGCTCTACCGACTGAGCTATAGGGGCTTGCCGGACGTTTCCGCCGGGCCGGTCGAACAAGGAAGACATTACACGGCCGTCGGCCCGGAAGGGAAATCGGCTCCTTCGGCCCCCTGCACCCTTCTCAGGCCTCGGTGTGCGCCGCGTCGAACACCTCGCGGGCGGCGAGCATCTGCCGGGCCCGCTGCTCCGTCCAGCGGCCGAGCGGGGAGACCAGCTCCGCCAGCTCCCGGCCGAGCGGCAGCAGGTCGTAGACCACGCGCGGCGGCGTCTCCGGGTAGACCGTGCGCTGCACCAGGCCGTCGCGCTCCAGCGTGCGCAGCGACTGCGTGAGCATCTTGCGGCTGACCCCGCCGATCCCCCGCTGGAGCTCGGAGAAGCGCTGCGGCCCGCAGGCGGCCAGGCTCATCAGGATCAGCAGCGACCACTTGTCGGCCAGCTCGGCGAACATCTCGCGGCTGGGGCAGAGCTGGGCGAAGACGTTGAGCTCCAGCTCCTCCTGCTCCTGCTCCTGCCCCTGCTCCTGCTGGGCTTCTTGGTGCCACCCGATCGCGGCGCGGGCCGTTTCCTCCGTCGTCATGACGTCCAGGGTAGCTCCGCGGTCTCCAATCCACCCTTGGTAACTTTTAGAGACTTGGTCTATATTGGAGACCGCTAGGGAGTCCGGCCCACCGGACCGTCCCCGCTTCCCCTTTCCCCGGCCCCCGCCGCCCGTACAGGAGTGCCCGCATGACCGCCATCCGCCCGACCGTCGCCATCGCCTTCCACTCCGGCTACGGCCACACCGCCGTCATCGCCGAGGCCGTCGCCCGCGGCGCCGCAGCCGCCGGTGCCGAGGTCGTCTCGATCGCCGTCGACGCGATCACCGAGGAGCAGTGGGCCCAGCTGGACGCCGCCGACGCGATCGTCTTCGGCTCGCCCACCTACATGGGCACCGCCTCCGGCGCCTTCCACGTCTTCGCCGAGGCCAGCAGCAAGCGCTGGTTCACCGACGCCTGGAAGGACAAGGTCGCGGCCGGCTTCACCAACTCCGCCTCCAAGAGCGGCGACAAGGCCGGCACCCTCGGCTACTTCCAGATCCTCGCCGCCCAGCACGGCATGAACTGGGTCAACCTGGGCCTCAAGCCCGGCTGGAACGCCACCACCGCCAGCGAGAACGACCTCAACCGCCTCGGCTTCTTCAGCGGCGCCGCCGCCTCCTCCCCGGCCGACGCCGGAACCGAGGCCGTCCACAAGGCCGACATCGCGACCGCCGAGCACCTCGGCGAGCGCGTCGCCCGGCACACCGCGGTGGTCCTGGCCGGCCGCGCCGCCCTGGCTTCCTAACCTTCTCTTCTTATCGGCTACGCCGCCGGGTCCGTCCCCAGCAGGGGCGCCCGGCGGCGTTCGCCGTCCACCGACGCCAGTTCCGCGCCGCACGTCTCCGGCAGCCGCCGCAGGCACACCATCGCCACCACGCCCAGCACCGCCACGTACCAGCCGACCAGCTCCGCCGTCCCGTACGCCTCCGTCAGCCGGGTCGCCACCAGCGGCGTCAGGGCCCCGCCGACCACGCCGCCCAGGTTGTACGTCAGCGCGGCGCCCGTGTAGCGCACCCGGGTCGGGAACAGCTCCGGCAGGAACGCCGCGACCGGCCCCAGCAAACCTCCCAGCAGGGCCATCGCCCCGGCCAGCGCCACGAACATCAGCGGCCGGCGCGCCGTCTCCAGCAGCGGGAACTCCACGAGCGACCACGCCGTCGCGAGCGCCGTCGCCCACAGCATCGTCCGCCGCCGCCCCCAGCCGTCACTGCGCCGCGCACTCAGCCACCCGGCCGCACCCATGCCCACGGCACCCACCAGCAGCATCGGCAGCAGCACGGTGCTCGGCACCCCGAGGCCGGACGTCGCGTACGCCAGCGCGTACGTCGTGGTCAGGTAGAACAGCGCGTACCCCACGGTGATCACGCCACAGCCCACCAGCACCGTGCGCCAGTGCTCCCGCAGCACCTCCGCCACCGGCAGCCTCGCCGGCCCCTCCTCCTGCCCGCAGCGGAACAGCGGCGACTCCTCGACCTTCAGCCGGACGAACAGCCCGACCGCGACGAGCACCAGCGACGCGATGAACGGCACCCGCCACCCCCACTCCCTGAACGCCCGCTCGTCCAGGCCGAGTTGCAGCAGCAGGAACACCCCGTTCGCGAGCACGAACCCGACCGTCGGCCCCAACTGCAGGAACGCCCCGTACCGTCCACGCCGCCCGGCCGGCGCGTGCTCCGCCAACAACAGCGCCGCCCCACCCCACTCCCCGCCGAGGCCGACCCCCTGACACACCCGCAACACCACGAGCGCCACCGGCGCCCACCACCCCCACACCCCGAACCCCGGCAACACCCCCACCGCCGCCGTGGCCACCCCCATCAGCAGCAGCGACACCACCAACGTCGCCTTGCGCCCCAACCGATCCCCGAAGTGCCCGAACACCACGGCCCCCAACGGCCGCGCCAGGAACGCCACCGCATACACCGAGAACGCCGCCAGCAGCGCCCCGACCGCCCCCAGCCCGGGAAAGAACACCGCCCCGAACACGAGCGCAGCCGCCGTCCCGTAAATGAAGAAGTCGTAGAACTCGATCGCCGTCCCGATCAGAGCCGCAACCGCCGCCCGCCGCACCTGCACACCCATACCCCAACCCTGCCCACCCCTCCCACCCCAGCCCCAGCCCCCACCCGAGTGACCCCGGCGCACGCCCCTGAGTAGCGATACTCATGCACGCTCCCCGCGCCCCTGACAGACTCTCGACACAACGACAACTGTTCGAGCAGGACTCACCCTGCAGGGACACACAGGGGGAACCGTGCCGAATCCAGACCTGGCCGCCGACTTCAAGGTCAACCCGGCCGCACTCGAGGGCTGCGGACAGAGCGCCCAGTTCATCGCGAGCCAGATCCCCACCGAGACCGCGAAGCTCACCGAACCGTGCAACCAGGCCGCCGCCGGTCTTCAGGGCTGGCAGACCGCCACGGCCTTGCAGAGCTGCAGCACGAACTGGAAGACGCTGCTGGACAAGCTCGGCAAGGACATGGGCGACCTGGGTTCCAAGCTCGTCCAGACGGCCGGCGTCTACCGGCAGGGCGAACAGAGCGTGTACGCGCATCTGCAAGGTCAGGGCCGTGGAACACCGGTCCCGGCTGAGCCCGATCCCTTCGGCACCATGGTGGTCGGCGAAACGTCCACGGCCGCCGAGAAGTCGCGCGCCGCCTCCGAGCGGAAGGCCAAGTAGCCGATGGACATCGCAACGCTCTACAACGCCAACCTCAACAACATCATCACGGCCAAGACCGCCATCGACACACTGTTCTCCGCCTTCGGCAAGCACGTGGAGTCCTGGCAACACGATGTGGCCGACAAACTGAGCGCCTCACACTGGACCGGGAGCACTTCCGCAACGGCCCAGGGTCGAATAAAGGACTTCGGTGGCGAGCTCCAAGCCGCCCATCAGGAACTCTCCTTCGTCAGCAAGGCGCTCGCCAACGCCGCCGAACAATTCGCCCTGGCCCAGGCACACTTGGTCAACGCCCTCGGCGACGCAAAGAACGCGAAGCTCAACGTGGCCCCTGACGGCCGCATCACGTGGAACAACGAACCCACCTCACCGGACTTCGCCGGCGCCAGTGCCGAGCAGACCGCGATCGCCATCAGCAACCGCATCACCGCCGCACTCAACGAAGCCGCCCACGCCGACCAGGAAATCAGCGCCCGCCTGAACCACCTCGCCACCAACGCGAGCAACGGCACCGGTCTGGACGCCGCCACCGTGGCCAAGGACCAGGCGGCCGAAACCGCCCGCGAACAGATACCCGCCGCCGGCACCGACCCGGGCAGCGTCAAGCAGTGGTGGACCAGCCTCACCGACACCGAGCGGCAGAATTTCATCACCACGCACCCCGACCAGATCGGCAACCTCGACGGCGTCCCAGCTATCGCACGCGACGAGGCCAACCGCCTCAATCTAACCCACCTAGTCGACCAATACGAACACAAACCCAACCTCTCGGACGACGACAAGCGAAAGCTGGACGGCTTCCGGGCAATTCAGATGAAGCTCGACCAAGCAAAATCAAAAATACCGCCAGCATTCCTGATCGGCGTCAGCGACGAAGGTCAGGGCCGCGGCATCCTCTCCTGGGGCAATCCTGACACCGCGCAAAATGTGAGCGCTTATGTCCCCGGGCTCGGCACCACGCTCTCCGCCGTCGGCGGCAAGGACGCCGACCGCGCCCGTAACGTGTGGCAGGCGACACACAATGCCGATCCAAGCGCCTCTGTCGCCTCAATAGTCTGGCTCGGATACGACCCGCCCTTGGGGTCCCGAACCCCCGAGGTCATGGGCACCCCACGCGCCGAGAAGGGTGCCGCAGCCTACGACAAGTTCCTCAACGGCCTCCGAGCCACTCACGATGGTCCGCCAGCACACCTCGTTGCGCTCGGCCACAGCTACGGCTCGCTTACCGTGGGTCTGGCGGCACAATTGCCAGGCGGAACGGGGGCCAACGACGTCATCCTGGTCGGTAGCCCTGGCACCGAAGCACAGAAGGCGTCGCAACTCCATGGCGATCCACACCACGTTTGGGTCGGCGACGCGGAGAACGATCCCGTCAGCCACCTGCCATCCCCACCACGTGTGCAATATGACCTAGGCGCGGCCAACATAGGCACCAGCACCGTCGGAGTGCTCGGAACCATAGCCGGCGGTGCACTCGGAGATGTGGCGTCCCGACACTTCGCCCCAGATCAAGTGTGGTTCGGACGAGATCCGGCCAACCACGAGTTCGGCGCCAACCGATTCAAGGTCGCAGACGGACTGGAGAACTCATTCGACTCCCACTCGAACTACATGGAGGATCCGACAGGGGACTACACCGCAGACCCCTCCAAGCGCGAGAACCTAGAGTCGATCAACAACATCGGTCAGATCGCGGCAGGCAAGTACGACAACGTGACGAGGCAGAGTCAGCGATGAACATCCATTCCCGGCCCATGTGGCACGTGGGTATCGCGGCCGCCACCTTGGCGCTCGCCCTGACCGCCTGCTCGACCGACACCCAACCTGGAGCACCGAAACAGCTAATGCCCCCAGAACAGGCTGTCCAGAAGCTCAACACACTGCTCGACGAGGCCCTGTCCGATGTTCAGCCAAAGCTTCAGTATTGGGACGAATGGCCTCGCTCCAGTGAGCAATACTCCAAGGGTCTCGACGAGCACTCGCTCGGCTATGCCACTGCCGTCCGCAACCGCCACATCATGACCAAGGTCGCGCCAGCCAAATACGGCACCCTGCTGGGTATGGTCGAGCAGAGCTTGAAGGCAAAGGGGTACACGCTGTCGTCCTCAGATGACAAGAGCCAGCGTGCCGTGTTCGCCAGCGCCCCGGACGGCTCAGGCGTTGGGATCGTCATCTACTCCGCCGGCAACATCAACGTGGGGGCATCGGTCAGCCCCATCCCAGTCGTCCACGACCGGGATCCATTCGGCACGCCCACGCCCGGGCCGACCATGTCCAACGGCAATCCCGACACCGTCCCCAATTACAATAACCCCTTCTGGTCTAGCTGAAGGCACCCATGACCCCTGAACAGGCCGTCCAAAGACTGAACGCACTACTCGACGACGCGATGTCCGATGTCCGCCCCCCACTGCAATACTGGGATGGCTGGCCCCGTTCCACTGAGCAGACCACAGGAGGAATCGACGACCGCTCCCTTGGCCACGCCACTGCCACTCGCGACCGCTACATCATGACCAAGGTCGCACACACCAAATACGGCGCCCTGCTGGGACTGATCGAGCGCAGTTGGACGGCCAAGGGCTACACGATCACTGCGGTCAATCCCCGTCAACCCGCCATCTTCGCCTCCACGCCGAATGGATACGACATTGCGATCACCTTCGGCGCACCGGGAAATATCACCTTGACCGCAGCGGTGAACCCAATTCCGCTGATACGCGATCGAGACCCGTTCGGCACCCCGATCCCGGAGCCGACCACCCCCAACGGCAACCTCGACGTCATGCCCACGTTCGATGACTCGTTCTGGTCAATCTGACCCGCCCGCGCACAGGCACCCACCGCCGGCACCGACCCCGGCAACGTCAAGCGGTGGTGGGACAGCCTCACCGACAGCGAGCGGCAGAATTTCATCACCGCGCACCCCGACCAGATCGGCAACCTGGACGGCGTCCCCGCGGTCAGCCGGGACAAGGCGAACCGCCTGAACCTGGCCCGGGCCCAAACGGACCTTCAGAAGCAACTCGGCGACCTCGACAAATCCGAACCCGGCGCGGTGGCGGGGACCCCCTACGGGGCCGCCGAAAGTCCTGATCACGTGGTCTGGAAGGCCCAGTGCGAGGCGCTGCGGGACGAGCTGAAGGGTCTCCAGACCCTTCAGGACCGCCTGAACAAGCCCGTCACGGACCGCGACCCGCAGCCCTTCCTCCTCAGGCTCGACGCCGCAGCACCGGGAGGCCGCGCGATCCTCGCGCTGAACGACCCGGACACCGCGGACCACGTGGCCACGTTCGTCCCCGGCACCGAGTCCCGGCTCGGCGGCGTGGGCGGCACCATGGACAAGTCGAAGGAGATGTACCGCAGCGCCGTCCAGACGAACCCCGGCAGCAAGGTCTCCACCATCGCCTACGTGAACTACGCCGCGCCGCAGTCGGCCCGGCCCGGCTTCGCGCAGCCGGTCCCGGACGCGGCCTACGAGGGGTACGCCAAGGACGCGGAGCAAGACCTCTACAACTCCCAGACCGGCCTACGTGCCACCCACCAGGGCTCGCCGTCCCACAACACCATCATCGGACACAGCTACGGAAGCACGGTCGTCGGTTACGCCATGCGCGACAAGGGACTTCCGGTCGACAGTGTGATCTTCGCCGGAAGCCCCGGTGTAGGGGTCGAAAAGGCAGGCGACCTCAACGTCGACCTGGCGAAGGGGACGAAGATGGACCCCTCCAAGGTGTACGCGGTCCTCGGCGGCCAGGACACGATCACTGACTGGACACCGGGACTCGACGCCGACAACCTCAACCCCCTCAGCGACGACTACCACCTGCGATACGGCCGCGACCCGATGAATCCGGCCTTCGGCGCGCAGCGCCTGCCGACGCAGGACACCGACCACGACCACTACTGGAACGAGAAGACGCCGTCCTGGAAGGCGTTCGGCCAGGTCATCGCAGGAAAGCCGGTCACATGAACCGATCTACGCGATCTGCACGACCCACCCGACCCGGTCGGCCCGGTCGGCCCGGACGAAGCCCATGGGCTGCCCTGCTCAGCCTGGCGCCCGCCACCCTCCTGTCCCTTTCCGCCTGCGGGAGCGACACCCCGTCGATGAACCTCGGGCAGGCCGAGGAAAAGGTCAGGGCCTATGCGTCCGCCGCCCTCGCGGTGATACCGGAGAAGGACACAGTGAAGGTCTCCGAACCCCAGGCCGACAAGGACGCCTGCGAGCTCGGGCCGGCGGGTTCAACTCAGACGTACATGCCGTACCTCACCTACGACCTGCACGGGATCCCGGCGCCGAAGGTCCAGGACGTGTTCGAGGCCGTGCAGCAACGGCTGAAGCAGGACGGGTTCTCCGTCCAGCGCAGAGACCAGGGGCGGCTCGACCTGTCCAACCAGTCGAACAAATTCACCGCCTCCGTCGTGGTCGGAGAACCCGACACCGCCCCCGACACCCTGTACCTGACCGTCATAGCGCCCTGCGTCAAACCCGGCGCCAGCCCCGGGGCGTCCGCGAGCCACTGACCCCGGAGTGCCGAATGCGCCGGTCGACGACATCATCTTCGTCGGCGGTCCGGGCATTGGCGTCGATCACGCCAAGGAGCCGAACATCGACCCGTCCCGCCGGCTACGTCGCCCGAGGCAGCGAGGACACCGGGATCGCGGCGACAGCCCAAATCAAACGGTTCAGGGAGGATCCCACGGATCCCCACTTCGGGGCCCAGCACTTGTACGTCTGAAACAGCGATCACTCCCACTACTGGGCCCCGGGAGGACGCCATCAGGGAGTTCGGCAAGGTCATCGCTGGCACCTGGCAGCCCGTCATGACGAAGGGGATCCGCCAACGCTCCACCATCGCCGCGCGGTTGGCGCTGCCGGCTATGGCCGTCCTGCTGACATCCACCTCCCTGCCTGCGTCTGGCCTAAGCTTGACTCTGTCGGGGATCTTGGAGCTTCCCAGTGTGCTGGCCTGGTCAGTGGGCATGCTCGGGCTGATCGAAGACCGTGTAGTTGTCGAGGTGTCAGTTGTCGCTCCGTCCCCGCTCCGGTGAGCAAGTCCCTTCTCTGACCGCGCAGATCGCGCGGGCGAGCAACCCGGGCGGGACGACCGCGATGTGGGTCAGAGACCGGCTGGACGGGCTGTGGCGCGACGATGACTTCGCGGGCTGGTACCCACGCGATGGACGCCCCGGCATCTCGCCTGCCCAGCTGGCCACCGTCAGCGTGCTGCAGTTCCTGCTCGGCCTGTCGGACCGGCAAGCGGCCGAAGCGGTCCGCTGCCGCATCGACTTCAAGTACGCGATGGCCATGGAACTGGACGATCCCGGCTTCCACCACAGCGTGCTGGCTGACTTCCGCGAGCGCCTGGCCCAGGACGACCGCGCTGACCGCCTCCTCGATCTGGCCCTCGCACGCTGAAGGAGGCCGGACTCGTGCACGAGCGCACCACTCAGCGCACCGACTCCACCCACGTCCTGGCTGCGGTACGTGACCTGACCCGCTTGGAACTGGTCACCGAGGCGGTCCGTGCCGTGCTGGAAGAAGTGGCCCGCACTGCTTCGCACCTGCTGACCGGCCTGGTCGACGAGGAGTGGGGGCGCCGCTACGGCCGTCCGGTCCGACTGGGCAAGAACCCCACCCGGCCCAAGACCAGAATCCTTGCCGCAGGCGAGGACGCCTGCCGACTGCTGGAGCACCTCCACCGGCACGGACCGGGCTACCGCCCCGGCCCCAAGGCCGAGGCTCTGCGGCAGATCGTCGTGCAGAACTACTACCGCGACGCGGCGGGCCGTCTGCGCTGGCGCACCGCTGACGACGGTGGCCTGCCGCCCTCCGCCTCGGCGATCGTCTCCCCTTACGACACCACGGCGCGCTACGTCCGTCACGGGCACATCATCAGCTGGAACGGGTTCGCCGCGCATGTCACCGAGACGTGTGCCCCCGACAGCACCAACGTGATCACGGACGTGGCCACCACCTCGGCCGCCACGAACGACGGCCAGGC
>NZ_JBFBDY010000070.1:0-22440 GCF_040683475.1 Kitasatospora sp. NPDC093558
GGCCGTCCGCCGTCCCGGAGCAGGGCGATGACGAGCGCGCAGGCGAGGCAGGCGCCGAGGTAGCCGAGGGTGGTGGAGACGCCGAGCAGGGTGGCGAGGGCGGCGCCGGGGAAGGCGACCACGGAGAGGGTGTGGCCGGCGAAGGCCTGGCGGCGCAGCACCATGAACCAGCCGGCGACGGGGGCGACGACGGCGACGACGGTCGCGGCGCGGAAGGCGTTGACCATGAAGGCGTAGGACCACATGTCCCGGAGGTCGGCGGTGAGGTCCCAGCTGAAGACGGGCGCGTCGGCGGGCGTCATCGTCTGCGGTTCCCTTCGCCGTGGCCGGTGCCGTCCGGGACGCCGACGACGACGAGCCGGTCGCCGGCGGTGCGCAGCACTTCGACGGGCGAGCCGTAGAGGCCGCTGAGCGTGCGGGAGTTGATGACCTCGGCCGGGGTGCCGCTGACGGCGCGGCCGTCGGCGAGGTACACGACCCGGTCGAGGTGGTGCAGGATCGGGTTGACGTCGTGGGCGACCATGACGACGGCGACGGCCTCGGTGCGGCAGATCCGGCCGAGCAGGGCGGCGACGGCGGCCTGGTTGGGCAGGTCGAGGCTGTCGAGCGGTTCGTCGAGCAGCAGCAGGCGGGGCCGGGTGACCAACGCCTGGGCGAGCAGCAGACGTTGCTGTTCGCCGCCGGAGCACTGGCCGATCGGGCGGTGGGCGTACGCGCCGGCGCCGACCAGGTCGACGACCTCCTGGACGCGCTCGCGCTCGGCGCGGCGGCGGGCCCGGGCGAGGCCGGGCAGCGGGACGCCCCAGCGGTGGCCGTCGAGGCCGAGGCGCACGACGTCCAGGCCGCGGATCCGGATGGCGGGGTCGAAGCTGCGGCGCTGCGGGAGGTAGCCGATGGCGGTGGGCGGCGGGGCCTGGACCCGGCCGGCGGCGGGCGGGACGGCGCCGAGCAGGAGTTTGACCAGGGTGGACTTGCCGACCCCGTTGGGGCCGAGCACGGCGGTGAACTCGCCGGCCCGGACGGTGAGGTCGACGTCGGACCAGAGCGTCCGGCCGGCCACGCGCACGGCCGCGCCGCGCAGCGTGAGGACGGGTTCCGGTCCGGGGTCGGAGGCGTTCACGGGTGCGGCTGCGGTGTTCACGGCGGGGCCGGCCGGGATCGTGGTCACTTGCCGGTCGCCTGCTTCAGCGCGTCGGCGAGGCCCTGGAGCTGGGTGGTCTGCCAGTCCTGGAAGGGGGTTCCGGCGGGGGTGAGGGTCTCGGTGACGGTGGCGACCGGGATGCCCTTCGCCTTGGCCGCGTCGACCTGGGCCTTGATATCGGGGGTGGAGTTCTGGCTGTTGTAGAGGTAGACCTTGATCTGACCGGTCCTGATCTGCTCGTCGACGGTGGCCTTGTCCTGGGCGGTGGGGTCGGTGCCCTCGCTGATCGCGCCGAGGAACGTCGCCGGGGTGAGGAGCTTGAGGCCGAGGCTGTCGGCGAGCGGGGTGACGATCGACTCGGAGGCGCCGATCGGGGTGCCGGCGTAGCTCGCCCTGATCGCGGCGAGCTGCTTCTCGTACGGGGCGAGGGCGGTGCCGAGGTAGGCGGCCTTCCGCTGGTCGAAGTAGGCGGCGTCGGCGGGGTCGAGCTTCTTGAGGTCGTCGGTGATCCGGTCGACGACCTTGTGGACGCTGTCCGGGGAGTACCACTGGTGCGGGTTGCCGCCCTCCTTGACGCCGACCAGGTCGGCGACCTTGAGCGTGGTGCGGCCGGCGGCGGGGTTGGCGGCGAGCAGCTTGTCCGACCAGCCGTCGTAGCCCGCGCCGTTGGTGATGACGTACCCCGCGCCGGCGACCGTCCGGCCGTCGCCGGTGGTGGGTTCGTAGTCGTGCGGGTCGGTGTCCGGGTTGGCGATGATGCTGGCGACCTTGGCGTGGTCACCGCCCAGCTGCGCGGCTATCGAGCCCCAGAAGTTCTCGGCGGCGACGACCTGGACGACGCCTCCGCCGGTCTTGCCGGCGGTGGCGCCGGCGGCGGACGAGGCCTTGCCGGACGCGGTGGAACAGGCGCTGGTGGCGGCGAGCGCGGCGACGGCGGCGGCGAGGGCGACTCTGAGACTGCGGACGGGCATGGCGATGCGCATGGCTGTGGTGCTCCTTGGGAGAGGAGGACGTCCGGCGGTGAGGCCGGGCGCGGGGTACGGCCCACAGCGTAGATGAACATGGTTTTCATATCTAGATGGATCATGGTGCGATATGAAAATCATTGCCAAGCTTTGACCGGAACCTGGGCCTGGCTTCCTCGCCCTGACCGGCGGTCAAGCGCTGAGCCGCGCTAGACGGACACCAGGCCAACCTCGTAGGCGAGGATCACCAGCTGCACCCGGTCGCGGGCGTCGAGCTTGGCGAGCAGCCGGGTCATGTAGGTCTTGACGGTGGCGGTGCTGAGCACGAGTTCGGCGGCGATCTCGCCGTTGGACAGGCCCCGGCCGACGAGGGTGAGGATCTCGCGCTCTCGCCCGGTGATCGCGGCGAGGCGCGGGTGTTCCAGGGCCGGGGCCGGGGCCTGAGCCGGGGCCTGAGCCGGAGTCGGAGCCGACGGCGGGTTCTGCTCCGCGAAGGTGGAGATCAGGCGACGGGTGACGCTCGGCGCGATGAGCCCGTCCCCCGCCGCGACCACCCGCACGGCGGCGAGGATGTCGTCCAGGGCCATGTCCTTGACCAGGAACCCGGACGCCCCGGCGCGCAGCGCCGCGTACACGTGGTCGTCGTCGTCGAAGGTGGTGAGGACGACGACCCGGGTCGGCCCGCCGGCCGCGGTGACCAGGCGGGTGGCCTCGATGCCGTCCGTGCCGGGCATCCGGATGTCCATCACGACGACGTCCGGCCGCAGTTCGGCGGCCAGCCGGACGGCGTCGGCGCCGGTGCCGGCCTCGCCGACCACCTCGACGTCGTCCGTCTCCGCGATCACCATCTCCAGCGCGGCGCGCACCAACGGCTGGTCGTCGGCCAGCACCACGCGGATCACCGGCGGGTCGGCAGGCCCGCTCACCGGCCCGCCTCCGCCCGCAGGGGCAGCCGGGCCGCGACCCGGAACCCGCCGTCGGAGCGTGGCCCGGCGCTGAACTCGCCGCCCAGCAGCGCGACCCGCTCGCGCAGCCCGGCGAGGCCGAAGCCGCTGCCGGGGGCGGTGCCGTGGCCGCGGCCCCGGTCGGTGATCTCGACGGACACCTCGTCCTCCTTCGTGCGGTCGACCGAGACCCGGCACGCGCGCGCGTCCGCGTGGCGCACCACGTTGGTGACGGACTCCTGGATGATGCGGAACGCCGCCAGGTCCAACTCGGCCGGCAGCTGCGCCTGTTCACCGATCCGCCGGACCTCGACCGCGACGCCCGCGGCGGTGGTCACGGCGGCCAGCCGGTCGAGGTCGGCGAGGCCCTGCGGCACGGTGGCCGAGGCCTCCCCCTCGGCCTGGCGCAGCGCGACGAGCATCCGGCGCAGCCCGGCGAGCGTCTCGCGGCCCGCCGCCTCGATCGCGCCGAGCGCCTCCTTGGCCCGCTCCGGCCGGGTGTCGATGACCCGGCGCGCGGCGCCGGCCTGGAGGGCGACGATGCCGATGCTGTGG
Source organism: Kitasatospora sp. NPDC093558 (assembly GCF_040683475.1). NCBI lineage: Bacteria > Bacillati > Actinomycetota > Actinomycetes > Kitasatosporales > Streptomycetaceae > Kitasatospora > Kitasatospora sp. NPDC093558. Next base: position 3,606 of record NZ_JBFBDY010000070.1, read on the forward strand.
GCGACGGTGTCGTGCATCTCGCGGGCGATCCGCAGGCGTTCGTCGGTGACGGCCTGGGCGGCGGCCCGGGTGCTCAGCGCTTCGGCGTGCTCGCGGTTCTGCCGCACCGAGCGGCCGGCCAGCCAGGCGACGAGGGCGAGCAGCGCGGCGCCGTCGGCGGAGCCGATGTGGGTGCCGGTGAAGATGCCGACGGTGTTGCCGTGGACGAGGCCGATGTGCAGCACGAGGAACGTCATGACCAGGGCGAACGCGCGCCGGGAGGTGCGGCGCGGCGCGGTGGCGGTGATCAGGCAGAGGGCGGCGTCGACGGCGAGCAGCGAGGCCGGGGGCACCTGGACGTGGGCGGCCCAGCCGTCGGTCTCCGTCCAGGTGGCGATCAGCAGCAGCGCGACGGAGAGCACGGGCAGGCGGCGCACGAGGGCGGCGCCGGCGAAGGCGACCGCCGTGTCGAGCAGGGTGAACGCCAGGCCGCCGTGCGCAGCGGCGCCGCTGTGCTGCCGGGCGGCGCCGCCGAGCACGACGGCGGGGTAGGCGGCGGCCACGCACCAGGCGAGCCCGACCCAGGCCTCGGGCGGGAGGCGCCGCAGCAGCGGCGGAGTCGGCGTCGTGATCATGCGGTGATCGTATCGACGGACCGCCGACAGGACATCAAACCGTGGTTGTACGACCCGGGGTGACGGCCGGGGCCGCACGGTGTCAGCGCCGGTCCGATGCGGTGGCCGGGCCCGGCCCGGCACCGTGGTGCCCATGATCGAAGTCACCGAACTGACCAAGCGCTACGGCCGCCGGACGGCCGTGGACCGCCTCACCTTCACCGTGCGCCCCGGCCACGTCACCGGCTTCCTCGGCCCCAACGGCGCCGGCAAGTCCACCACGCTGCGGATGGTCCTCGGCCTCGACGAGCCCACCTCCGGCACCGCGACCGTCGACGGCCGCCCCTTCCGCAGCCTCGGGCGCGGCCTGCGGCACGTCGGCGCACTGCTCGACGCCTCCGACGTCCACGGCGGCCGCACCGGCCGGGCCCACCTGCGGGCGCTGGCGCGCAGCAACGCGATCCCGCACGGCCGGGTCGACGAGGTGCTCGCGGAGGTCGGACTGGCCGACGCCGCGCGCCGCCGGATCGGCGGGTACTCGCTCGGCATGCGCCAGCGGCTCGGCATCGCGGGAGCCCTGCTCGGCGACCCGCCGGTGCTGCTCTTCGACGAGCCGCTCAACGGCCTCGACCCGGAGGGCGTGCTGTGGGTGCGCGGCCTGTTCCGCCGGCTGGCGGCCGAGGGCCGGACGGTCTTCGTCTCCAGCCACCTGATGAGCGAGATGGAGCACACCGCGGACCGCCTGGTCGTGATCGGCCGGGGCCGGCTGATCGCCGACGAGGGCCTGACGGAGTTCTCCGCGCGGGCCGGCCGGTCGAGCGTGAGCGTCGCCGCGGCCGAACCGGCCCGCCTGGCCGGGGTGTTGACGGCCGCCGGCGCCGACGTCCGCCCGGCGCAGGAGGGCGCCCTCGCCGTCACCGGCCTGTCCGCCGCCCGGATCGGCGCACTCGCCCTGGAGCACCGCCTGGTGCTGCACGCCCTCACCACCCGCGGCGCCTCCCTGGAGGAGGCGTTCATGGAACTGACCGCCGACAGCGTCGAATACCTTGCCGGAGAGCCCCGTTGAGCACCCTCACCGTCACTGCCACCACCGCCCTGGCCCGCGCCCGCTTCCGCGACCTCCTCGCCGCCGAGTGGATCAAGTTCTGGTCACTGCGCTCGACCCCGTGGGTCCTGCTGCTCGGCGCCGCCGTGGTCGTCCTCGCCGCCGTCAAGAACGCCACCTACACCTACGACCACTTCGACCCGGACCCGACGGCGCACTACTACCAGGCCGCGCTCGACTCGGCGTTCAGCGCCGTCGGGGCCGACGTCGTCATGATGGTGGCGGGCGGGCTCGGCGCGTTCGTCATCGTCTGCGAGTACGCCAGCGGCCTCATCCGGGCGAGCCTCGCCGCCGTCCCCGACCGGCCGGCGCTGCTGCTCGCCAAGGCGGCGGTGCTGACGGGCGTGATGCTCGGCTGGGGCGCCGCCGTCTCGGGCACCTCCTTCGGCGTCGCGCAGGCGATCATCTCCGGCCGGGGCATCGCGCTGCCGATCACCGACCCGGGCGCCTTCCGCTTCGTCGCGGCAGCCGCGCTGTTCGCGCCGGTCTGCGCGCTGGTCGGCCTGTGCCTCGGGGTGCTGATCCGGCACACGGCGGCGAGCGTCGTGAGCACGATCCTGGTGCTGTTCTTCGTGCCGTCCTTCTTCACCGACACCTACCGCTGGTCCGCCGACGTCGCGCACGCCCTGCCGTTCACCGCCTGGCGCCGGCTGGCCCAGGTGGACCTGACGAACCAGCGGGTGTCGCCGTACCCGGCGACGGTCACGAGCGGCTGGATCACGTTCGCGGTGTGGTCCGTCGCGGCGGTGGTGATCGCGACGCTCACGATCCGGCGCCGGGACCACTGACGGCGCCGGAACCACCGACGACGCCGGGAGCACCGACGACGCCTGGAGCACCGACGACGCCGCAGGGCCCGCCACGGGGGTGCGGGCCCTGCGGCCGCGTCACCCGGAACCTCCGCGTCACCCGGAACTGCCGGCCACCAGGTCCAGCAGCGCCACCACCAGCGCCGCCAGCACCAGGCCCGCCGCGACCGTCGCCCCCAGCTCGAAGGCGAGCGCCCAGTCCGGGTTCCGTCCACGGGCGTGCGCGAAGAAGACCGAGCCGACGATCGCGATCCCCACCGCCGAGCCGACGCGCTGCGCGGTCTGCAGCACCCCGCCCGCGCTGCCCGCCCGTGCCAGCGGCACCCGGGAGAGCGTCAGCGTCTGGTTCGGCGAGATCACGAGCCCGCTGCCCGTCCCGGCCACCAGCAGCGGCAGCGCCGTCGCCCAGCCCGCCCACGTCCCCGGGCCCAGCGCCACCGCCAGGACCGACGCGCCGAGCCCGACGAGCACCAGCACCAGACCGCACACCACCAGCCGGCGCCCCAGCCGGGTCACCACCCGCCCGCCGAACGCCGCCCCGAACGCCGAGCCCACCGCGAACGGCGTGATCGACAGGCCCGCCGCCAGCGCCGAATAGTGCAGCCCCGTCTGGAGGTACAGCGTGAAGATGAAGAAGATCGCCGTGAACCCCGCGAAGTAGACCAGCGACAGTGCCACCCCCGCCGCGTACGCGCGCACCGCGAACAACGCCATGTTCACGAGCGGCTCCCGCCGCCGCGCGTAGTGCCGCTCCCACCCGACGAACGCCCCCAGCAGCAGCACCGCCACCGGCAGCAGCAGCCACCGCGCGGGGCCGTGCCACTGCTGCTCCTGGACGAACGGCAGCAGCAGCGCCACCGTCCCGGCGCCGAGCAGCACCACCCCGACCGGGTCGAAGTCCCGGTGCCCCGCCCGCTCCCCCGCCGGCGGGGGCGGCGGCAGCAGGCGGTGGGCGACCGGCAGTGCCGCGATCCCGATCGGCAGGTTGACCAGGAAGACCCACCGCCAGCCGTCCTGCGGCCCGAACAGGTGGATCAGCAGCCCGCCCAGCAGCGGGCCGACCGCCGTCGACACCCCGATCGTCGCCCCCAGCGCCCCGAACGCCCGCCCCCGCTCGGCGCCCTGGAACAGCGTCTGGATGAACCCCGACACCTGCGGCACCAGCACCCCGCCGGCCGCACCCTGGAACAGCCGGGCCAGCACGAGCCACGTCTGGTCCTGCGCCGCCCCCGCGAGCGCACTGGCCAGCGTGAACAGCGCGAGCCCGGTGAGGAACACCGCCCGCCGGCTGCGCGCGTCGCCGAGCCGCCCGGCCGGGACGAGCACCAGGCCGAAGGCCAGCGCGTACCCGCTCAGCACCCACTGCAGGCCGCTCTCCGACATGTGCAGCCCGGTGCGGACGGTCGGCAGGGCGACGTTCACGATGCTGACGTCCAGCAGCGTCATGAACCCGGCCACCAGGCACACCGCGAGCGCCCGCCAGCGCCGCTCCCCGGCCCGCCCGCCGGCGGCGGAGGCGCCGGACGGGGGCGGGGCGGTGCTGCGGGAGGGGTGGGTGGTCATCGGGAGCCTCTTCCGGACTCGTCGGAGCCCTGGACCGGGCCCGAGCCGCGTCCCGGCGCTTCGTCCGGTCTTCCGCTCCCCCCGGGCTCGGTCCCCCATCCTCGCCCCGCCCGGCCGCGGCGGCCACCCGGCTCACCCGGACGGCCGAACCGCCGCGCGGCGGGCCCGCAGCCGCGGCGAGGCTGGGCGCATGACCGTCGACACCGAGACCACGCCGTCCGCCCCGCCCGTGCTGGACGTCCGGCAGCGGAACGTCGTCTTCGCCACGATCGTGCTCGGCATGCTGCTGGCCGCCCTCGACCAGACGATCGTCGGCACCGCCCTGCCCACCATCGTCGCGGACCTGGGCGGCGCCGCCCACATGTCCTGGGTCGTCACCTCCTACCTGCTCGCCGAGACCGTCGCCACCGTGCTGGCCGGCAAGTTCGGCGACCTGTACGGGCGCAAGCTGCTCTTCCAGGTGTCCGCGATCGTCTTCATCACCGGCTCGTTCTTCTGCGGCCTGTCGACCAACATGACGCTGCTGATCGCCTGGCGCGCCCTCCAGGGCATCGGCGCGGGCGGGTTGATGGTCACCGCGATGGCGCTGATCGCCGACGTCATCCCGCTGCGCGAGCGCGGCAAGTACCAGGGCGCGATCGGCGCGGTGTTCGGCGTGGCGACGGTCATCGGCCCGCTGCTCGGCGGGCTGTTCACCGACCACCTGTCCTGGCGCTGGGCGTTCTACGTCAACGTGCCGATCGCCGTCCTCGTGGTCGTCGCGGCGGCCCGGACGATCCCCTCGGTGCGGGCCGCGGTGCGGCCGCTCATCGACTACCTCGGCATCGCGCTGGTCGCGGTCGGCGCCGGCGCCCTGATCCTGGCCACCAGTTGGGGCGGCAACGAGTACGCGTGGGGCTCGGCGACGATCGTCGGGCTGTTCGCGGGCGGCGCCGTCGCCCTCGGCCTGTTCTGCTGGGTCGAGACGCGCGCGGCCCAACCCATGCTGCCCATGCGGCTGTTCCGCAACCCGGTGTTCGCGGTCTGCTCGGTGCTCAGCTTCGTCGTCGGCTTCGCCATGCTCGGCGCGCTGACCTACCTGCCGACCTTCCTCCAGTACGTCGACGGCGACTCCGCCACCGTCTCCGGCGTGCGCACACTCCCGATGGTCTTCGGCCTGCTGATCGCCTCCATCGCCAGCGGCAACGTCGTCAGCAAGACCGGCCAGTACCGGCTGTTCCCCATCGCCGGCACGCTCGTGATGGCCCTCGGCCTCTACCTGCTCTCCCTGCTCAAACCCGGGACGGGCACCGCGCTCGCCTCCCTGTACATGTTCGTCCTCGGCGCCGGCATCGGGCTCAGCATGCAGGTGCTCACCATCGCCGTGCAGAACACCGTCGACTACGCGGACCTCGGCACGGCCACCTCCGGCGTCACGTTCTTCCGCACCATCGGCAGTTCCTTCGGCACCGCCGTGTTCGGCACCATCTACGCCAACAGCCTCAAGACCGAACTCGCCGACGGCATCGCCACCTCGGCCCGCCTCACCGGCGCGAGCCCGGCCGTACTCGGCAGGGCCGCCGAGAGCCCGCAGGGCCTGCACGCCCTGCCCGCCGACCAGGCCGCGCCGATCGTCCAGGCGTACTCGGACGCCCTGCACACCGTCTACCTGTGGACCATCCCGGTCGCGGTGATCGGCTTCGTCGTCGCGCTCTTCCTCAAACAGGTCAAGCTGCGCGACACCGCGCGGGCCGGCTCCACCGACCTCGGCGAGGGCTTCGCCCAGCCGACCACCAGCGACGCCGACCCGCACCTGGAGTACGCGGTCTGCAAGATCGTGCGCGGGGTCGACCTCGACGCCGTCCGCTCGATCGTCTCCACCGCCGACACCCGCGTCGACCTCGCCGGCGCCTGGGCCCTGATGGAGGTCGCCGGCCACACCAAGGCCGTCGGCCGGGCCTCCCTCGACCTCATCGCCGCCCGCAAGCGCATCCCGCCCGAGGTCCTGGAGCCGGTCTTCGACCGCATGACCGACGAGGGCTACCTCACCCGCGACGGCGACCACCTCACCCCCACCGAGGCCGGCCGCCGGCAGATCACCGCCCTCGCCCGCGCCTGGTCGGACTGGCTCAACGCCCGCCTCGACGCCGACGCCGGCCGCCCCCGCAGCCCCCAACTGCGCACCGCCGCCGACACCATCGCCTGGCGCCTCCTCGTCGAGGACCTCACCAACGGCCTCCCGGCGCACGCCCGCCCCAAGGCGACGGTATCCGCGGAGTAGTGCCCTACAGCGGCTTCGCCAGGACGAGTTCGCGGGAGACGCCGTCGTCGAGGAGGTCGCCGAGCTCGTCGGTGTCGGCGAAGGCGTGGCGGCGGTAGAGGGCGATCGCGGCGTCGTTGTGGGGCATGACGGCGAGCTTCAGGGTGGTGCGGCCCTGGGCGGCGGCCCACGTGGCGATCTCGGTGATGAGGAAGTCGCCGACGCCCTTGCCGCGGGCCTGCGGGCCGACCCACATCGAGATCAGCTCGGCGGCCGTCGGGTCCTCGTCGGCCGGGACGCCGCTGGCCATCGCGACGGGCTCACCGTCCAGCACGGCCACCAGGTCGAGCGCGCCGGGGATCTCCAGGCGCGAGCGCCAGCGGTCCTCGTGGTCGCCGGGGCCCTGCCAGTCGGCCAGGGTGGACCCGAAGGCGTACGGCGCCTCGGCGAGCGCGGCGAGGCGCAGCTCGCGGAAGACGGGCCAGTCGTCGGAGGAGAGAATTCGCAGTTCAAGCATGGTGCGGACCTTGCCGCACCGGGCGCCGGTAGGGCAAGCCGATTATCCGGCGAGCGGCGGGTTGAGCCGGGCGAAGGCCTCCTGGCGGCGGTAGGGGAAGTAGGGGTAGGGGGCCGTGCGGAGGCTGGCGGTGTCGAGGCGGGTGATCTGGTCGGGGGTCAGGGTCCAGCCGACGGCGCCGAGGTTCTGGCGGAGCTGGATCTCGTTGCGGGCGCCGATGATGACGGAGGAGACGGTCGGGCGGCGCAGGAGCCAGTTGATCGCGACCTGGGGGACGGTGCGGCCGGTCTCCTCGGCGATCTCGTCGAGGGCGTCGACGACGCGGTAGAGGTGTTCGTCGTCGACCGGCGGGCCGTAGTCGGCGGTGTCGTGGAGGCGGCTGCCGGCCGGGAGGGGCGTGCCGCGGCGGATCCTGCCGGTCAGGCGGCCCCAGCCGAGCGGGCTCCAGACGAGCGCGCCGACGCCCTGGTCGGCGGCCAGCGGCATCAGCTCCCACTCGTAGTCGCGGCCGACGAGCGAGTAGTAGACCTGGTGGGCGGCGTAGCGGGGGCGGCCGTGGCGGTCGGCGGCGGCGAGGGACTTCATGAGCTGCCAGCCGGAGAAGTTGGAGACGCCGGTGTAGCGGACCTTGCCGGCGCGGACGAGGTCGTCGAGGGTGGCCAGGACTTCTTCGACGGGGGTCGCGGCGTCGAAGGCGTGCAGCTGGAAGAGGTCGAGGTAGTCGGTGCCGAGGCGGCGCAGGGCGTCGTCGACGGCCTTGACGAGGCGGGCGCGGGAGGTGCCGGCGTCGTTGGGGCCTTCGCCGGTGGGCAGGCCGGCCTTGGTGGAGATGAGGACTTGGTCGCGGCGGCCGTGGACGGCCTTGCCGAGCACCTCCTCGGAGGCGCCGTCGGAGTAGACGTCGGCGGTGTCGAACATGGTCACGCCGGCGTCGATGGCGATGTCGAGGAGGCGGCGGGCCTCCTGGTCGTCGGTGGTGCCCCAGGCGCCGAAGAGCGGGCCGCGCCCGCCGAAGGTGCCGGTGCCGAGGCTGAGCGCGGGGACCTTGAGGCCGGACGCGCCGAGCTGACGGTATTCCATGGTGGTTGCTCCCCTGGAGGCGGTTAACGGGACTTCCGTTCCGTTAGAATGGCTCGACCGTAGCAGAGTCCGGCAAGCTAATGGAACAGGAATCCCGTTAATGGTCGACGAGAGCCAGCCCACCCCCGGGACCGTCCGCCCCGGCGGCCGCACCGCGCGCGTGCGCGCCGCCGTCCTGCGCGCCGCCGAGGACGCGCTCGTCGAGCACGGTTTCGCCGGGCTCGACCTCGGTGACATCGCCCAGCGCGCCGAGGTCGGCCGCACCACCGTCTACCGCCGCTGGGGCGGCACCACCGCGCTGGTCGCCGACCTGCTCGCGGACATGGCGGAGCAGTCGCTCCCGCGCACCCGCAGCGGCTCGCTGACGGAGGACCTGCGCGCCAACGCCCGGCTGGTCCAGCGCACCCTCGCCGACCCGCGCCAGGGCGCGCTGTTCCGGGCCGTGATCGTCGCGGCGAGCTGCGACGCCGGCGCGGCGGAGGCGCTGCGGCGGTTCTACGCGGTACGGGTCGCCGAGTGGGCGCCGTGCGTCGCCGAGGCCGTCGAGCGCGGCGAACTGCCCGTCGGCACCGACCCGGCGGAGGTCGTGCGGGCCGTCTCGGCGCCGCTCTACTACCGGATGTTCACGACGGCCGACCCGCTGGACGAGGCCGCCGCCGACCGCGCCGCCGCAGCCGCCGAGGCGGCGGCCCGGGCGGGGGCGTTCCGCAGCTGAAACGCGAACGGCCGCACAACGCACGGGCGTTGGGCGGCCGTCGGTGCGGGACGGATCAGTCGAGGTCCAGGTAGCCCTCGCGCAGCTCGTCCACCACGCCCTGCCAGAAGTCGTGTTGCTCCAGGTCCAGGCCCAACTGGTCGAGCAGCGTGGTGAATTCGTCGAGCGCCGTCGCGTCGCCGTCGTCGAAGCGCTCCTCCAGCCCGGCCAGCAGGACGAACGCGGCGAACGCCTGCGGCACCGACTCCGCCACCGTCCCCACGTGGCCGGCGGCGTGGTCCCAGCCGTTCGGGTCGTACGCCTCGACCACGCCGGTGACGCCGTCCGCCATCAGGTGCAGGTCGTTGACGAGCCCGACGCAGTACGCGTAGCCGTCCGGCGGGGTGTCGTCGTCCGGGTAGCGGCGGCCGTAGATCTCGTCCGGGTCGGCCTCCCACAGACCGCGCTCGGGGAGGTCCCTGCCGTCGAAGCCGGTGAAGCCGTTGCGCGCGGCCGGGATGCCGACCTCCGTCAGGAACGCCCGGGTCGCGTCGTGCTCCAGCCCCTCGGGCAGCGACTCCGGGCGTGGGCGCCACAGCGTGCCCGGGCCGAAGCAGGACTCCAGCCACGCGGCGGTGGGGTCCTTCGCGACGGCGGGCAACACGACGTCAGGAGTGGTGGTCATGGGTGGTTCTCCCCCGGTCAGAACGACGCAAAAGCGGTGCAACGGGCCCATCCAAGCGCATCGCACCGACAGCCGGGGTCACCGGGTCGTCTCCTCCAGGACGGCCATCGCCGCGTTGTGCCCGGGGATGCCGCTGACTCCCCCGCCGCGCACCGCGCCCGCGCCGCACAGCAGCACGTTCGGGCGGGCCGTCGCCACGCCCCAGCGCCCGGCGGCACCGGCCGCCTCCTCGTCCGCGTACGGGAAGGACAGATCGCGGTGGAAGATGTGACCGCCCGGCAGGCCGAGCTCGCGCTCCAGGTCCGGCGGCGTCTTCGCCTCCACGCAGGGCCGACCGTCCGCGTCCGTCGCCAGGCAGTCCGCGATGGGCTCGGCGAGCACCTCGTCCAGCTGCGCCAGACTCGCGGCCAGTGCGCGTTCCTTGGCCCCGGGATCGGTGAACAGCCGTGCGGGCATGTGGAGTCCGAAGAGCGTCAGCGTGTGGAGGCCCTGCCGGGTCGCGTCCGGGCCGAGGATCGACCTGTCGGTGAGCGTGTGGCAGTAAATCTCGGACGGCGGCGCCGAGGGCAGCCGGCCCGAGGCCGCCTCGCCGTACGCCGTCTCCAACTGCCGGTAGCCCTCGGCGATGTGGAACGTCCCGGCGAAGGCGTCGCGCGGGTCGACGGCGGAGTCCCGGAGGGCGGGCAGGCGGCGCAGCACCATGTTGACCTTCAGCTGCGCGCCCTCGGGAGGAACCGGGGGCTCGTCGCCGAGCAGACGGGCCAGCGTCGCCGGAGCCGCGTTGACCAGCACCTTGCGGCCCACCACGACGGCCTCGCCGCCGTCATGACGGTACGTCACTTCGGCGTCGCCGCGACCGTCCGTCGCGATCGCGGTGACCTCGCAGCCCGTGCGCAGCTCGGCGCCCGCCGCCAGCGCCGCTTCGGCGAGCGCGCCGGTCACCGCGCCCATCCCGCCGACCGGGACGTCCCAGTCGCCCGTGCCGTTGCCGATGACGTGGTAGAGGAAGCAGCGGTTCTGGCGCAGCGAGGGGTCGTGCGCGTGGGTGAACGTGCCGATGAGCGCGTCCGTCAGCACGACGCCGCGCACGAGGTCGTCGGCGAAGGTCCGCTCGACCGCCTCGCCCAGCGGGCGCTCGAAGAGCGCCTCCCAGGAGGCGTCGTCCCCGATCCGGCGGCGCAGCTCGGCGCGCGAGGGCAGCGGCTCGGTGAGGGTGGGGAAGACGCGTTCGGCGATCCGCGCGGTCGTGCCGTAGAAGCGGCGCCAGGCCTCCCACTCGCGCTCGCCGCCGGTCAGCGTCCGGAAGGACTCGCGCGTCCGGTCGGGGTCGGCCGCGTCGACGAGCAGCCCGGTCGGCTTCCCGTCCCGCATGACGGGAGTGTACGAGGAGATCCGGCGGCGCCGCAGCTCCAGCCGCAGGTCGAGCTCCCGCACGATCGCGTGCGGGAGCAGGCTCACCAGGTACGAGTAGCGCGACAGGCGTGCGTCGATCCCCGGGAACGCCTCGGCCGACACCGCCGCCCCGCCCACCCGCGGCAGCCGTTCGAGCAGCAGCACGCGCCGCCCGGCCCGCGCGAGGTACGCCGCCGCCACCAGTCCGTTGTGCCCGCCGCCGACGATCACGGCGTCATACCGCGAGGACGCGTTCGTCTCCATCACGCCACGGTACGACCGAACGGACGCCGCGTCACCGGTTCGGGGCGCACCGGCTGCGCTCCGTAGCCGGCCTTCGTAGCGTCATGGCCATGACGATCACCATGACGATCATTGCGAAAGCGCGCGTGGCCTGCGTCGCCGCCCTCGTCGGCGCGAGCCTGGCGGCCGGCACCGGGACGGCGACGGCCGGCGGGGGCATCGAGGCCGCGTCGGTGCCGTACTACCACCAGCAGCTCAACAACGACTGCGAGGCGGCGGCCCTGCGCATGGTCCTGGCCTCGCGCGGCGTGCACGTCGGCGACCAGGACGTCCTGGACCACATCGGCGTCGACTGGGACCACCCCGAGTTCGGGCACTCCGGCGACCGCTCCGGGGACCCGTACGAGGCCTTCGTCGGCGACCCGGACGGTTCGGAGGTGGACGGCACCGGCTTCGGCGTGTACTCCCCGCCGGTGGCGAAGGCCGCCCGCGCCTACGGGCTCTCCGTGACCCACACCGGCTCGGGCATCTCGGTCGGGACCCTGAAGGACAGCCTGGCCGCCGGCCACCCGGCGATCGTGTGGGTGGACTATCTGTGGCGCCGGCTCAAGTCGACCACCTACACCGCGTACGACGGCCGCAAGGTCCTGTATGCGGGACCGGCCGAACACGCCGTCGTCATCACGGGGTTCGGCGACGGCACGGTGTCGGTCAACGACCCCGCGCGCGGCCGGACGACGGTGTCGGAGAGCGACTTCGAGAACGGCTACGCGACGTACGGGCGGATGGCGGTCGTCGTCGACTGACGACCGCCATCACGCACGGGACGGCCTAGAAGAAGCTGTCGTCGTCGCCCTCGTAGTAGTTGTTGACGACGACCTGGGGCTCGTCGTCGCTCAGCGCCTCGTTGAGCAGCGCGCCGCCGACGCCGTGCGAGAGTCGGATATTGCTTGTGCGGAAGTGCACAGGAGCGCGTTAGCTCGATCGAGTGACGTCCAGTCGGGTGCGGGTGAGGTGGCAACTTGGCCACGTAGTCTTGCGGCGCGATCTGGGACATCGGGCTCGGTGTCGGCGTGCGAGGCCCCTGCTCCACCAGAGGATGGTTCAGGGCCTCCCCGTCGCCTCCGGCCGTGCCCGTGGGGCCAGGTCGTGAGGGAACCGGCCTCCCGGGACGGACCACGCACAGGATGCGTGTCGCCCAGCGGGGTTGAGTACGCCGGGGACCAGTGCGCCCAAGACCGTTCGGGGCGTGCGGCTCATCGGGAGTCACTCCTGATCAGTCCAAAGGAACGGTCGAAGAAGCACGTCACTGGGGAACTCCCGGTGGCTGGCTCGCAGGAACGGCGGACACCGCCGAAACGGAGGCCGGAGGCGCCGGGCAAGAGCCGGCGCCGTCGGCATCGGTGAGGCGGATGTACGCGCCGCGGACCTGGGCGAAGGTCTGGCGGCGCTGCGCCGCGTCGTAGATGGCGACGGCGAAGACGATCCGCTCGACGTCGGCGGGCACGTCGGTGAGATTGACGTCGATCCGCTCGCGGTCGCCGCCCGCCGTGCCCGTCCCGCCCAGGTCACTGCCGTGGTGGCGGACCGAACCGTCCGGGCTGCGCAGGTTGTTGAAGAAGACGAAGTGCCCGTCCGAGACGACCTTCCCGGAGCGCCCGCACAGCAGCGCGCTGGCGTCCAGGTCGTATCCGGGGCCCGCCGTCCAGCCGAGGCCCACCCGCACGGCCGCCAGTCCGGGGGCCTGCTTGCCCAGCGAGACGTTGCCGCCCTTCGTCAGGGCCACACCCATGGCGCTTCCTCTCCTCCACACCCCTGCGTTTTCCGCTGTCCGACCTCGACAACGCTGTAGAGCCGGTGCCGGTTCCCGCGCCGCGAGGACGGCCGGTCAGTACCGGACGGGCAGCTCCAGCAGGCCCCGGGCGCGCAGCGCGGGCCGGTGGCGGAGCTGCTCGACGGGCACGTCGAGGGCGAGATCGGGGAAGCGGCGCAGCAGCGCGCCGAGGGCGACCTCGGTCTCCAGCCGGGCGAGCGGTGCGCCGAGGCAGTAGTGGATGCCGTGGCCGAGGGAGAGGTGGCCGCTCTCGCGGCGGCGCAGGTCGAGCCGGTCCGGGTCGGCGAACTGGTCGGGGTCCCGGTTGGCGGAGGCGATCGCGAGCAGGACGGTCTCGCCGGCCGGGACGGTGACGCCGCCGATGGTGACGTCCTCGCGCGGGAAGCGCCGGATGGACACCGGGGCCGGGCCGTCGAAGCGGGCGAACTCGTCGAACGCGCCCTCGACCAGAGCCGGTTCGGCGCGCAGGGCGGCGAGCTGCTCGGGGTGGGTGAGCAGGCCGAGGACGGCGTTGGCGATGAGGTGGACGGTGTTCTCGTAGCCGGCGAAGAGGATCAGGAAGGCGAGCGAGGTGAGTTCGTCCTCGTCGAGCCGGTCCTCGGCGTCGCGGACGGCGATCAGGTCGGAGAGGAGGTCGTCGCCGGGTGCGGTGCGCTTGCGCTCGATGAGGCCGGTGAAGAAGGCGAGCATCGCGCCGACGGCGGCCTTGGCGTCCTGCGGGCGCTCGGGGTCGGGGGTGATGAGGGTGTCGGTCCAGGCGCGGAAGTCGTGCCGGTCGTCCTCGGGGACGCCGAGCAGGTCGCAGATGACGGTGATGGGCAGCGGCGCGGCGTAGGCGGCGAGCAGGTCGGCGCGGCCGAGCGGGGCCATCGCGTCGAGCAGCTGCTCGGCGACCCGCTCGACCGGGCCGCGCAGGGCGGCCGTCCGGCCCGGGGTGAACGCCTTGGTGACCAGCCGGCGGATGCGGGTGTGGTCGGGCGGGTCCATGTTGAGCAGGTTGGCGTCGAGGGCCGGCGGCAGTCTGAAGCCGTGGTAATTGCCCGGCGCCGCATGGGCCTTGTCGAGGGACAGGCGCGGATCGGCGAGGGCCTGGCGGACGTCCGCGTAGCGGGTCACCAGCCACACGGGCAGTCCGTCAGGTCCGACGACCCGGTGGACGGGGGCGGATGCGCGCAGGGCGGCGTAGCCCGCGTAGGGGTCGCCGATCAGGGACTTCACGGTCGGGTCGGATGACGTCACATGATCACCCTACGGGCAGCGGGCGACCGGTTCTCCCGGCCCCCCGGGCCGGTCTCCACAGCCCCTGGCCGCTCAGGCCGGGTCGGCGAAGCGCGTCCCCGCCGCTCAGGCCGGGCCGGCGAAGCGCGTCCCCGCCGCCCGGGCCCGCGAGCCGGCGATCTCACGGTAGGCGTCCGCGCGGCCCGCCCAGTGCGAGCCCTCGACCGACTTGCCGCGCTCCAGGTCCTTGTAGACCTGGAAGAAGTGGGTGATCTCCAGCAGGTCGAAGCGCGGCAGGTCGCCGATGTCTCGCAGGCCCGCGTAGCGCGGGTCGAGGGCCGGCACGCACAGCACCTTCTGGTCCGGCCCGCGCTCGTCGCGCATGACCCACATGCCGACGGCCCGGCAGGTCTGGACGCAGCCTGGCACGGCCGGCTCGCCGCCGAGCACGAGGGCGTCCAGCGGTTCGCCGTCGCCGCCGAGGGTGCCCTCGACGTAGCCATAGTCGGCGGGGTAGCGGGTGGCGGTGAAGAGGGTCCGGTCGAGGCGGATGCGGCCCGCCGCGAAGTCCATCACGTACTTGTTCCTCGACCCCTGCGGGATCTCGATCACGACCTCGAAGAACGCCGTCCCGTTCCCGTTCTCCACCTGCGCCTCCACTGCGGCCTCCTCGCCGGTCCTGTGGCGATTGTCCGCCGCGCGGCCCCACCCCGCCCACCGTTCGCGACGCGTGTTGGGGCGGCCGGTGCGCGCGGTACCGTCACCGCATGCCCGAAACCCGGTTGACCACCGTTCCAATTAAGTGAGCAGGAGTGGGTCTTGGACCCAGGTCTGATCACTGCGTGCATCCCGAACGGTGGTGGATGCCCGGCTGGTCGCCCGCGTTCTCGTGGTCCCCGCCCGGGCGCGCAGCTCTCGGCTACGGTCCGTGGCGGGGTGGCGGGTTTCCTCGCGCTCCCGGATGCCCGATGGGGCCTGGACGGTCCGATGCCCGCGACGATCACTCCGGTCGTCGTAGGGCGGTGCTGTCCGTCGCCGGATCGGGTGTCCGAGGGCGCGTCGCCCGATCGCGATGCTCGCGGCATCGTGTCGGGTGGTCCTGCGTCGTGGGGTGGCGAGCGGTTTCTGCCAGTGCTGTGCGCCCCACCGGGAGGTGTAGGCGGGGTCGACCGCGACGATGACCATGTCCAGCTCGGCGGCCATGGAGACGAGGCGGGCGCGGAGTCTGCCGGTAGGGATGCCGGAGACGAGCCGGCGGAACCGCTTCTTGCGGCCGTGTTTCTCGCGGGTGGTCTCGGCGGTGAAGTCCAGGTTCTCCAGGCCGATCGCCCTTACACCGCAGCGCTTCGCCCAGTGAAGCATGCGGGTGATGGCGTGGCGGATCTGCGCGTCGCGGTGGGCGGCGGTACCCGTCAGGTCGTAGGGGAACCGCTGGGGGTCACCGACCGGGTTGCCGTGGACATCCAACTGCCAGCACGCGAAGTGGTCGGCGTTGGTATCGACGCCGACCATCCCGGCCGCCCGTGCCGCCTCCAGCGGCATGGTCTTCACGACGGGGCGGGTCCAGGAGGCGTCCAGGTACCAGCGGCCCCGGGACACGTCCAGGTGGATGCGGTACGCCACCGCCCGGTTGGCCTCGACGCGGTCGGCCCACTCGGCGCCCCGGTGCGGGAAGGTCACCTTCGCGGCAAAGACATACCGGCCGTGCTTCGCGTTCGCCAGATCGGCGAGCGGGACCGGCAGTTTGACCGACACCTCACCGTCCGGGGTAACACGGATCGTCTCGTTGCCGAACCGCTTGCCGGACTCGCCGTCCGCGGACAGGTACCAGCGGGCGGTTTCCCACTTCTCCCGCCACTGGGCTTCGGTCAGGTCCGCGGCGTCGAGGTTGTGCCGGGTGTTCAGCAGCTTCCGGCCGCCGCGCACCACGTGCACGGTGCCGTTGTCGCGGTCGGCGGCGACAGCGGCGCGTCGCTCCTCGAGAACGTGCAGACGCCGGGTCTTGACGAACCACTCGTGCTTGGAGCGGTACCCGCCGGGCGCGCGCTTGGTGCCCTTCTCTCCGATCGGCAGGGACAGCCGGTGCGCGATCGTCCTGATGCCGGCATCCAGGGAGTCCAGGTGCGCGGCCTGTCCGCGACGCGAGAGTGCCCACTGGTCGTGCGTGGCCTTGGTGACGCTCCCGGCCCAGCGCGACGACGACTCCGCGGTCAGGTCACGTTTGCGCGCGGCCCACGTCTCGCTGCCGTGGTCCAGGCCGTCCGCGCAGCGCGCCTTCAGGTCCTTCGACGCCAGCGCCCCCATATGCCCGCCGACCAGCCGCAGCACCTTCTCGTCCTCGGGCGTGAGGCCCTTGAGACGGTCACGGACCGACACACCCGACGGTCCAAGAGAAACGAACGGCGCGTCGATCCGCCGGAGAGTCTCCCTCGGCCCAGTCACGCCATCCCCCTCCCGTCAGTGCCACCACCCTGGCACACGCCACTGACAGTCGACTCATCGATCCAACAAACCGTGATCGAAAACAAACTCATGGACACCCATGTGCACTAAAACGACCTCAACCCCCAGCAGTTCACAACCCCCTCGTTCCTCGTCCGCGGCGTCATCGACAAGCTGGGCGAGGCCAGCCCGTACGACGTCAAGGTGGAGGCGGCCCGGATGGTCGCGCCGTTCTGGTCGGTGCCGCACGCGCAGGTGTACGCGCAGTGCGACCGCCTGCTGCGGGGCCGGCTGCTCTCCGAGGTGCGCCAGGAGGGCGGGCGCAACCGGCGACTGATGCGGCTCACCGACGAGGGGAAGGCCGCGCTGGCCGAGTGGCTCGCCGGGCGCGCCGGGGACGTCACGTGGTCCTCCGGGGCGGCCCTCCCGCTCGTCGTCCTGCTCGTGGGCCTGCTCTCCACCGGCGCCATCGGCCACTGGCTGTGGACCCGTCGGCCCCTGCCGGCCTGATCTAGGATCACCGCCATGGGGAACTGGCTCGTCACCGTGATCGACCGGCAGCGCAAGCGCGGCATGGACCCGGTGTTCCCCATCCCCAAGCAGCCGTTCGCCGCACGCGACGGCCTGGTCATCGGCGGCCGTACCGGCGAGATCACCTGCACCGACGGCGACGGGCGCGTCCGGTGGAGCCACCCCGTCCCCGGGACGCCCAACGCGGCACACATCTCCTCCGGACGCGTCCTCGTCACCACCAGCTCGATCAACTACCACGCGTGGGGCCACCTCGGCCCCGCGTACCTCCTCGACCTCGCGGACGGCACCCTGGTCGCCGAACTCCGCGGCGAGCGCGGCGCGGCACTCGGCGGCGGCCGGTTCGTGCTCGGGCTGGAGGGCTACGACTACTTCCACACCTGGCAGTTCGACCGCGACGGCCAGTGCACCGACACCTGGCGCAGCTACGGCCACTACGTCGTCGGCACCGGCCTGCGCGTCGTCGAGGCCGACCGCATGACCCCCACCGAGAGCCGCGTCGTGCGGCTCCTGCCCGGCGGCGTGATCGAGCGCAGCTCCCTGCTGCTCACCGGGTCCCAGCCGTGCGCGCCGGTCGTGCTGCACGACGGCACGATCCTGGTCCTCGACGCGGGCGTGCTGCGCGCCTTCGGCCGCGATCTCGGCGACGCGACGCTCGCCGAACTCGTCACCGTGCCCGACGGCGAGGCGAGCCGGTTCACCTCCACCCTGGAGCGGACGGCCGCCGACCGCCTCACGGCCGTCATCCGGGAGCGCGACCCCGAGCGGGGCAAGTACGTCACCCACACCTGGACGCTCGCCCTCCACGCGCCGCAGTGACGTTCAGGCCGTCGCGTCCCACCGGCCCTTCTCCGGGCGGGCTTCGGAGTCCGTCCCGGGCCACGGCGGCATCGTGACGGCCACGATGCGCAGCGGTCCTTCGGCGTCCTCGTCCGCGCGGAACTGGAACGCGGTGCCCAGCGGTATCGAGGCGGCCGTCCCCGGGGCGAGCGCGACCGTCTCCTCCCGGTCGTCCTGCCGGCGCCACAGTTCGCCGCGGCCCTCGGTGACGAACCACAGCTCCTGCACGGTGGCGTGCGACACCGCGCGCGTCACGTCCCCGGGTGCGAGCTCGAACACCGCGAAACTCCCCTGCCCGGTCAGGTCGAGCAGCGGGAAGACCGCCGCCCCGTCCGGCGCCACCACGGCGGGCGCCCCGTCCACCCTTGCCGTCTCAAACGGCTGCACGTTCGATGAGGTCACCCGCCGATGAGATCACGCGCCGCGCAGCGCCCGCCAGGGGGCCCGTCCCCGGCCGGCGGTGCGCTCAGTCACCCGCCGTGACGGCCGTCCCGCCGAACTCGCGCACCGCGTCCGCCACGATCGCGTCCAGCCGCGCGTGGTGCGCGCCGCGCCAGTACGCCTGGCCGCAGTCCGCGCACTGCGCGAACGCGTCGTACGACCGCTCGGTGCCGTCGTGCAGCTGCTCGCGCACCGTCGTCTTCTCCACCGTGTGCAGCGTCCCGTTGCACGTCGTGCAGCGGCTCCAGGGCACCAGCGGCGGGGCGAAGCGGGAGAGGACGTCGCGCAGCTGCTCGGCCGGGCGGTGGCTGTAGACGTAGGCGCCGGCCCAGAGTTCGCGGCGGCGCAGCAGGCCGCGGTCGCGCGAGAGCATGACGCGCCGCTCGGCGGCGGAGCGGGCGGCGAGGGCGGCGTCGCCGATGTCCGGGTTCTCGTAGGCGGCGTCGACGCCGAGCAGGCGCAGGCGGCGGGCGAGGGTGCCGAGGTGGACGTCGAGCAGGAAGCGCAGCGGGCCCGGGGCGGGCTGCGGGCGGGCGACGCCGCGCACCTCGACGTGCTCGGCGTCGGCCGGGACGTGCGAGTCGCGCACCGGGCGGCCGTCGACGAGCA